>JANNFW010000053.1:0-8053 GCA_031380235.1 Rhodoferax sp.
CTGGTTTACCGAGAAGTCGCCAAGAAGGCTTGAAATACAGCTTGAAAAACAACTTTGACGTTCCATATTCAGCAGGTTGATTAAAGATTAATTAGAGGTTTATTTATGTCTGGTCACACGCCGCTTCCTGCATTGCCGTTGGAGTTGCCGCTGCTGCCCCTTCGCGATGTGGTGGTTTTCCCCCACATGGTCATCCCGCTTTTTGTGGGCCGCCCCAAGAGCATCAAGGCACTGGAAGCAGCAATGGAGTCCGAGCGGCGCATCATGCTGGTCGCGCAAAAGGCCGCTGCCAAAGACGATCCGCTGGTCACTGACATGTTTGATGTGGGCTGCGTCTCAACCATCCTGCAAATGCTCAAGCTCCCCGATGGCACGGTCAAGGTGCTGGTCGAGGGCCAGCAACGCGCGCTGGTCAATCACATCATTGAAGGTGAGTTGCACTTCTCCGCCACCGTGACACCGGTCGATCCCGCCCTGGAAGGCTTGGACAAAGCACGCGCCAAGTCGAGCGAGATCGAGGCGCTGCGCCGCGCTGTCATGCAGCAGTTTGACCAGTACGTCAAACTCAACAAGAAAATTCCGCCGGAGATTCTGACTTCGATCTCCAGCATTGACGACCCGGGCCGTCTCGCTGACACCATTGCCGCCCATTTGCCATTGAAGCTGGACAACAAGCAGGCCGTGCTGGCGCTGTCGGGCATCAAGGAGCGGCTGGAGAACCTGTTTGAGCAGATTGAACGTGAGGTGGACATCCTCAATGTTGACAAGAAGATTCGCGGCCGTGTTAAACGGCAGATGGAGAAAAACCAGCGCGATTTCTACCTGAACGAGCAGGTCAAGGCGATTCAAAAAGAGTTGGGCGATGGCGAGGATGGCGCGGATGTCGATGAGATCGACAAGAAGATCAAGGCCGCCAAAATGCCCAAGGACGCGCTGAAAAAGGCTGAAGGCGAGCTGAAAAAGCTCAAGCTCATGTCACCGATGTCCGCTGAAGCCACCGTGGTGCGCAACTACATCGACGTGCTGACGGGCCTGCCCTGGGCGGCAAAGACCAAGATTAAGCACAACCTGACCAACGCGGAAACGGTACTCAATGAAGACCACTTTGGCCTGGATCGCGTCAAAGACCGCATCTTGGAATACCTTGCGGTGCAACAACGCGTCGACAAAGTGAAGGCGCCTATTCTGTGTTTGGTCGGCCCTCCTGGCGTTGGCAAAACCTCGCTGGGCCAGTCGATTGCCAAGGCGACGGGTCGCAAATATGTGCGCATGGCCCTAGGCGGTATGCGCGACGAAGCGGAGATCCGCGGCCACAGGCGCACCTACATCGGCGCGATGCCTGGCAAGGTGCTGCAAAGCCTCGCCAAAGTCGGCACGCGCAACCCGCTGTTTTTGCTGGATGAGATCGACAAGCTCGGCACCGATTTTCGCGGTGACCCCTCCAGCGCATTGCTGGAGGTGCTGGACCCGGAGCAAAACCACAAGTTTGGCGATCATTACGTCGAAGTTGATTTTGACTTGAGCGACGTGATGTTTGTCGCCACTTCCAACTCGATGAACATTCCGCCGGCGCTGTTGGATCGCATGGAGGTGATTCGGCTCTCGGGTTACACCGAGGAAGAAAAAACCAATATCGCGCTGAAGTACCTGTTACCCAAGCAACTCAAGAACAACGGCGTGAAGGACGAGGAACTGCTGGTTACCGAAGAGGCCGTGCGCGACATCGTGCGCTACTACACGCGGGAAGCGGGCGTGCGGTCGTTAGAGCGCGAACTGTCCAAGATTTGCCGCAAAGTTGTAAAGGGTTTGCAGCTCAAAAAGATGACGCCGCAAGTGACGGTTAACGCGGCGAATCTGAACGACTTTTTAGGCGTTCGCAAATTCTCCTATGGCCGTGCTGAAGACCAAAACCAGGTCGGCCAGGTGGTCGGTTTGGCGTGGACCGAGGTCGGCGGCGATTTGCTGACCATTGAAGCGGCGGTGATGCCCGGCAAAGGCGTGATCACGCGCACGGGCTCTTTGGGTGATGTGATGAAAGAGTCCGTCGAAGCCGCACGCACCGTGGTGCGCAGTCGGGCCGCTCGTCTTGGCATCAAGGACGAAATCTTTGAGAAAAAGGACATCCACATCCACGTACCTGACGGCGCCACGCCCAAAGACGGCCCCAGCGCCGGCGCGGCGATGACGACCGCGTTCGTCTCAGCGTTGACGGGCATCCCCGTGCGTGGCGATGTCGCGATGACGGGTGAAATCACCCTGCGTGGCGAAGTGACGGCTATTGGCGGATTGAAAGAAAAGCTGCTGGCGGCACTTCGCGGCGGTATTAAGACCGTGTTGATCCCCGAAGAGAACGCGAAAGATCTGCAAGAAATCCCCGAAAACGTCAAAAACAATTTGGAGATCATCCCGGTGCGCTGGATTGACAAGGTGCTTGAGATCGCCTTGGTTCGCATGCCAATACCGCTGGCCGACGAGGATGTCACAGCGACGGCGATTTTGCCCGTCGTCGCTGCGGCGGGCGTGGTTCCACCCGCGCTAGATGTCGGTGGCGCGATAAAACACTGACGTCCAATGGAAGTTGTAGGGCACTTTTCACACCTCAATCCAAAAGGCGATGAAAGTGCGCTATAATTCGAGGCTTGAAATGCGGGAGTAGCTCAGTTGGTAGAGCGCAACCTTGCCAAGGTTGAGGTCGAGAGTTCGAGACTCTTCTCCCGCTCCAAAATGGTAAAAAAAGGGAAGCTGTTGCTTCCCTTTTTTGTAGAGTTTTTCGACCAGCAGCAAGTTTTCGACCAGCAGTTCGAAAAATTCAGACGGCGCGATAGCAAATCGGTTATGCAACGGATTGCAAATCCGTCTAGCCCAGTTCGACTCTGGGTCGCGCCTCCAAAATCCCCCCCTCCATAAATCGAGATGTGGACCGGTCTGCACGCGCGTGTAGGACGCAGACCACACGCGAACCCGCCTGTCGCTGATAGGCCGTGCGCGGTCGTGGCGCGATCATCGACCTATGCTACAGACATCAAATGAATGTGCTATTATAAACGTAGCTTATTGTGCAATCGATGCGAGAGCTAGAGCGCTATTTTGTTCATAAACGATGATTTTTTCGAGAATTTGGGAAATAATTAACTTTTGAGTTAACTATTTCGATTTTCACAAGCCCCCAAAAGGAGACTCTCATGAGCGTAGGTACCATTCTGTTGATCGTCCTGATCTTGATGCTGATCGGCGTGTTGCCGACCTGGTCACACAGCAGTAAATGGGGTTATGGGCCCAGCGGCGGCCTGGGGCTGGTCGTTGTGATACTGATTGTTTTGCTGCTGATGGGACGCATCTAGTCGCTTCAGTACCCAGTTTATGCGGATCGCTTGCGTGCGTTGGCGATGGCTCGCCACCCCGATTTGGCTGCTTTTGACGGTCTGGTTGGCTGGTTGCAGCAGCCTGCCCACCATTCACCCCGATTTAGCCCGCCAAGGCACCGCCAAGGTGCGCCTGGAAGGTGCACGCGGCGTGCTGAGCGCGGCGCAAAGCAAGGCGATTCTGGACAGACTTAAAGCCAAAAGCCCCGAGACGAGTATCTTCGAGCGCCACCTGGCGATTGAAGAAGGCATCGTGGGCAGCCCTCTGACGACGGGCAACAAGGTCGTCTTGCTTCAAGATGGCCCGTCCACTTACAGCGCGATGTTCGCCGCCATCACCGCTGCAAAAGACCACATCAACCTGGAGACCTATATCCTGGAAGATGACGAGGTGGGCCAACGTTTTGCGCAGGCGCTGATTGCCAAGCAGCGCCAGGGCGTGCAGGTCAACATCATTCGCGACAGCGTGGGCACGCTGGGCACGCCACCGGCCTTCTTCCAGAATTTGATCGATAACGGCATCAATGTGCTGGAGTTCAACCCGGTCAACCCGCTGACCGCGCGCAAGGCCTGGGAGCTGAACCGGCGCGACCACCGCAAGCTGCTGATCGTCGATGGCAGCATTGCATTTTTGGGTGGCATCAACATCAGCAGCGTGTACTCTGGCGGCTCTTTCAGCCAAAGCTCGCGAGTGCGGCCCGACAGCCTGGCCTGGCGCGACACCGATCTGCAACTCGAAGGCCCGGTGGTCGCCGAGTTGCAAAAGCTCTTCCTGTCGACCTGGGAGAAGCAAAAAGGCGCGGCGCTTGTGCCCAGCTCCTTCTTTCCGCCGTTGAAAAGCCCCGGCAACCAAGTGGTTCGGGCGATTGGCAGCACGCCGGATGAAGTCTTCAGCCAAATCTACGCCACCTTAATCTCTGCCATTGCCAGCAGCGAAACCAGCGTGTACCTCACCAACGCCTACTTCGCACCCGACCCGCAGTTGCTGGCGGCGCTGCAAGCCGCTGCCGCCAGGGGTGTGGATGTGTAGCTGATTTTGCCGAGCCAAACTGATTCGTGGCTGGTGTTCCACGCCGGACGCGCCTACTACGCCCAATTGCTTGCGGCGGGGGTAAAAATCTATGAGCGCCGTGGTGTGATTTTGCACTCAAAAACCGCGTTGATCGACGGTGTCTGGGCCACGGTGGGCTCCACCAACCTGGACTGGCGCAGCTTTCTGCACAACGACGAGCTGAACGCCGTCGTGTTGGGAGCCGACTTCGGTGCCCAGGTTCAAGCCATGTTTGACAAAGACCTGGCCGCGTCTGAAATGATCACACTGGAGATGTGGAAACGTCGACCGCTGGATCTGCGAATTAAGGAAGCATTTGGCAGAATTTGGGAGTATTGGCTATGATCGCGTCCCCATTTCAATGGGATAGGTCGTTGCCCCTCCTAGCCGTGCCAGAGCACTGTCTTCGTCGGTGCGCCTACTCTCCCTTTGAAATGGAAACGCGATGAGTAAATATTTTGTGACGTACCTCGCCACCTTCGTCACGATGGTGCTGATCGACCTGCTGTGGCTTGGCGTCGTTGCCAAGCCGGTGTACCAGCAGGGTATCGGTCATCTGATGGCCGAAAAACCCAACATCACAGCGGCGGCGTTGTTTTACCTGCTGTACCCGATGGGCATCGTGATCTTCGCCATCGCACCTCATGCTTCACTTGTTATGTCGCCTGATGCGGCAACCGCCAGTTGGCTTAAAACCTTCACCGTCGGTGCACTTTTCGGGTTTTTCGCGTATGCCACCTACGATCTCACCAACCTGGCCACTTTGAGGGGCTGGCCCATCAGCCTGGCTGCGCTGGACATCGCCTGGGGTAGCCTCGTCACCGGTGTTTCTGCGCTGGCTGGCAAGGCGGTGTTTGACCGCTTTACCGCAGTGGGCTGAGAGTCGGAAGAACGGCTGTTTTTCTGGACTCTGACGCGCAATAGTCCTACACGGGACTGGCCGATCTGCTGATCGACCCAGGCAGCCAGCACGGGTTCAATGGCGTGTGGCGTGGCGCGAAAGTGCCATGGCCCAGAACTCAACTTGAACACACTGAAAGCAACGCCCATGACTGACCATGAAAATACGACGACTGATACCTCGCAGGCGCGCAGCCACCTGTGGGAGATGATTCATGACATCCGTTTTGCGATGTTCACGACCCGCCACAGTAACGGCCATTTGCATTCGCGCCCCATGACCACACAGAACGCCGAGCTCGATGACGACTCCAGCCTGTGGTTCTTCATGTCCCGCAAGGGCGACCCAGTGGCAGACATCGGGGCAGAGCCGATCGTCAACCTTGTTTACGCTGATCCGGGTGACGACACCTACGTGTCCGTCTCTGGCACGGCGGCCGTGGTTGAGGACAAGGCCAAGAAGCAGCAACTGTGGTCCAAACTCGCTCTGGCCTGGTTCCCCGGCGGCGTGGACGACGCAGACCTGGCCTTGGTGCAAGTCAAGATCACCCATGCCAACTATTGGGACATCGACGAAAGCAAAATCGTCCAGCTGTTCCACATGGCTCGTGCCGCCATCACCGGTAACCCACCGACCCAGCTCGGTGAGCATGCCGAGATTCGCATGGGCTAATTACATCCTCTCGAACTACTCTGTTTTCAAAGGAGAAATTCACATGACAACCCGATTCAACTCAATGCTTTTCAGCACCACACTTTTCAGCACTGCCGCTCTGCTGGCGGTGGGCTGCAGCAAGCAGATAGACACAGCAACGGTGCCAGCATCGACCTCGCCGATCGCTATGCAGCCGTCCGCCACAGTGACCCTGCCAGCGTCCGCACCAGCGACCTCCACCACGGTCGGCACCGCGATTGATGACACGGTGGTCACCGCCAGCGTCAAATCTGCCTTGCTGGCAGATGCCGACATCAAGAGTATCGACTTCAAGGTTGAAACTCGAAAAGGCGAGGTGATGTTGAGTGGCTTTGTCGACAACCAGGCGCAGATTGACCGTGCTACCACCTTGGCCAAGGCCGTTGACGGTGTCAAGAGTGTTCAAAACAAAGTCACTCTGAAAGACGGCACCACCACGGTCGGCAACAAGGTGGACGACACCATCACCACCGCCAAAGTCAAGGCTGCGCTGGTGGCAGACGAGGCCATCAAAAGCATGGACATCGCTGTTGCCACCCGCAAGGGCGAGGTTCAGCTGAGCGGCTTCGTCAACAGCAAAAGCCAGATCGACCGCGCCGTGATGATCGCAGGCAAGGTTGAGGGTGTCAGCAGCGTCAACAACGAGATGAGCATCAAGAAGTAGTTGGGGCTTGACTACAATAAGGGGCTGCGGTGATGAACAAGTCACTGCCAAGCCCGAGTGGTGAAATAGGTAGACACATCGGACTTAAAATCCGCCGCTTCGTGAATAACGGGCGTACCGGTTCGATTCCGGTCTCGGGCACCATTCTTCGGAGCGCTTCAAAACTTCGGCATGCCAACAAAAAAGGCTCCAACTGGAGCCTTTTTTGTATCTCAGCGCGACATCAGACGCGTTTCCGATACTCCCCGGTGCGCGTATCAATCTCCACCTTGTCGCCCTGTGCTACAAAAATCGGCACGCCGATCTCGAAGCCAGTGGAGATTTTGGCGGGCTTCAAGACTTTGCCGGAGGTGTCGCCTTTGACGGCGGGTTCGGTCCAAGTGATTTCGCGCTCGACGCTGGTGGGCAGCTCGACGGAAATGGCTTTGCCGTCGTAGAACACGACTTCAACCGTCATGCCGTCTTCGAGGTAGTTGAGCGAATCGCCCATGTTTTCGGCCTCGACTTCGTACTGGTTGAATTCCTCGTCCATGCAGACGTACATCGGGTCCGCAAAGTAGGAGTAGGTGCAGTCTTTTTTGTCCAGGATGACCTGATCCATCTTGTCGTCGGCTTTGAAGACGACTTCGGTGCCAAAGTTGGCGATCAGGCTTTTGAGCTTCATGCGCACGGTGGCGCTGTTGCGGCCGCCCCGGCTGTATTCGGTTTTCAGGACGACCATCGGGTCTTTGCCGTGCATGATGACGTTGCCGGCGCGGATTTCTTGAGCGATTTTCATGTCAGTGATATCTGTGATTGGGTGTGGGGTTGGCGGTAAAACCTCCGGTAGGGAGTTTTACGCTAAGCCCATGATTTTAGCGCGGTTTTGTCACGAATTCCATCAGTCGGTCAGTCAAACTGCTTTGCGCGAGCAGGCGTTCTCGCCCCTGCAATGCGGCTACCTGCCAGGCTTCGGTGTCGATGGCGGGCAGTGATTCGTCGTTCAACCCATTCCAAACGCGATGAAATTGACGCAGCGACTCGGGCGCATCCGTCACATCCAGAAACGCGTTGAGCTTGGCGTAGTGCGCGTTGTCATGCTGCGGATACACGTGCCAAACCAGCGGCTTGCCCGCCAAACAAGCGCGTGCCAGTGAATCTTCGCCGCGTACGAAGTTCAGGTCGCAGGCCCACAGCAATTCGTCATACTGCCTTTGCGTGAGCGATGGGAGGTGCGAAATTGACAATGAACCGTGCGCTGCATCGACGTGATGCCGCACGGCTTCGGTGGCCCGCCCAGAGGTGACGAGCAGCCGCGTGGGCGTGGGGTCGGCGGCGAGTTGTTGCAGCAATTCGCTTAACGCGGGCGGCTCGTAGCAGAACAGCGAAATCAGCCGCTCGTC
>JANNFW010000197.1:0-5652 GCA_031380235.1 Rhodoferax sp.
GTTTCACGGCAGCCCCAACAGCGTGAAAGAGCAGGCCGAAACCGTGCAGGACATTGCCAGCGAATTCGGTGGCAAGGCATTTGACTTTGCCACCACGCCCGAAGAGCGCACGCGGCTGTGGACAGCGCGGCACAACGCCTATTTTGCCGCCCTTCAAAGCCGCCCCGGCTGCAAAGCGATTTCTACCGATACCTGCGTGCCCATCAGCCGCCTGGCGGACTGCCTGTTGGAGTCTGTCGCCGAGGCGGATGCCAGCGGCATTCCGTACTTTTTAGTCGGCCATGTGGGCGATGGCAACTTTCACTTCGGCTACCTGATCGATCCGAACGACCCCGCTGAGCGTGTAACCGCCGAGAAGCTCAACCACGCCCTGGTCGAGCGCGCCCTCGCCCTCGAAGGCACCTGCACCGGTGAGCACGGCATTGGCCTGCACAAAATGGATTTTTTGATTGCCGAAACGGGCGCGGGCACCGTCAATATGATGCGCACCATCAAGCGTGCGCTGGATCCTCAAAACATCATGAATCCGGGGAAGATTTTCAGTTGGTGACGGCTGGAAATCCTCAGCGGCATCAAATCTCTAAAAACCGCGATGGCTCGTCGGCAATGGCGTAGGCCATGTACTCCATTTTCTTTTGAAGGTTGTCATCGGAGTCTTTGTAGCGCTGGGCGATTTCGTTGAACTCGTCCTGAATGCCGATGAAGGCATCGACCATGTCCGGGTCGAAGTGGGAGCCACGGCCCTGGAACACGATTTGCACCGCGCGGTCATGCGGCAAGGCGGGTTTGTAGACGCGCTGGCTGATGAGTGCGTCATACACATCGGCCACGGCCATCAGGCGGGCGGACATAGGGATGGCATCGCCTTTGAGGCCTTGCGGGTAGCCGCTACCGTCCCACTTCTCCTGGTGCGACAGCGCGATCTCTTTGGCCATTTGCAAAAACGGCACCGGCGTGCCCAGTGTTTTTTCCGCCTGCTCGATCGCTTCAAACCCGAGCGTGGTGTGGGTCTTCATGATGTCAAACTCTTCGCGTGACAGACCTGAAGGTTTGAGCAAAATACGGTCGGGGATGCCGACCTTGCCGATGTCGTGCAGCGGTGCCGACTTGAACAAAACGTTGATGACTTGCGGGCTGAGTTTGTCCGCAAAGCGCGGATGCGTCACCAGCGCCTGAGCCAGCACCTTGACGTAATGCTGAGTACGCCGGATGTGGTTGCCGGTGTCTGAGTCGCGCGTTTCGGCCAGCGAGGTCATGGCCAGAATCGTCACGTCCTGCGCGTTGGAGAGCTCCTGCGTGCGCCTGGCAACCTCTTGCTCCAGGAAGTCGTTCTTGTCGCGCAGGAAATCTGCGCTGGCCTTGAGTGCAAGTTGAGTCGCCACGCGCGCCATCAGAATTGCCGGGCTGATCGGTTTGGTGATGTAGTCCACGGCACCGAGCGACAAGCCTTTCTGCTCGTCCGCAGCATCGGATTTGGCGGTGAGAAAAATAACAGGAATGGCTTGGCTTTTCGGGTTGGCCTTGAGTTGGCGGCAGATTTCGTAGCCGTCCACGTCGGGCATCATGATGTCCAGCAAAATCACGTCGGGCGGCTGTGCCGACAACGCAACTTTGAGCCCGCTTTCGCCATGCGTGGCGACCTTGACGCGGTAGGTGTCGTTGAGCAGGCCGCTCACCAGAGTCAAGCTGTCGGGCGAGTCGTCGATGACGAGAACGGTCGCCTTCGGCGCGGCAGGCAGGTTCGAGGGCTCACGGGCCAGATCAGCAGTCATGAGAGTTAGCACTTTCAGCTCGGCGCAATGGCGTCTGGCGACAGCATAGCACTGACCAAAGCACCGACATTAGCGGCTGGCCCCGTGCGTGATGCGGTCAATCAAACTATTGAGCTCTTCCAGCGACGCAAAGCCAATGCTCAGCTCACCCATCTCCTGCATGCGCCCGGCCCGTTTGACGCGCTTTTTGATGCGCACTTCAACTTGCGCGGTCAACAGGTCTGACAACTCTTCCTCCACCCGCTTCAGGTCTCGGGACTTCTCCTGTTTGGAGTTCTTCGAATTCGGCGATGCGGTGAGCGAGAACTCGGCACTGAGTTTTTTCACCAAGCTCTCAGTTTCGCGCACTGACAGTTTTTTGGCCGCGATGCGCGCCGCAGCGGTGATTTGCGTCGCCCGATCCAGCGCCAGAAGCGCCCGCGCGTGGCCCATGTCGATGTCACCCGCCATCAACATGGTTTGCACCGGCTCGGCCAGATTCAGCAAGCGCAGCAAGTTGCTGGCGGCACTGCGAGACCGCCCCACGGCCTGCGCTGCCATTTCGTGAGTGAGCCCAAACTCTTTCACCAGGCGTTGTAAACCCTGAGCCTCTTCCAATGGATTCAAATCTTCGCGTTGGATGTTTTCGATCAAACCCATCGCGGCGGCGGATTCATCCGGCACGTCGCGCACCAGCACAGGCACGCTATCCAACCCGGCCAGCTTGGCCGCACGAAAGCGCCGCTCACCGGCGATGATTTCGTACTTGCCCTGGTTCGCGCCGTGCTTGTCACCGTGAGTCAACTGCCGCACCAAGATCGGCTGCATGATGCCCTGCGCCTTGATGCTCTCAGCCAGCTCGTACAGCGCACCCTCGTCCATGCGCGTGCGCGGCTGGTACTGGCCAGGCACCATGTCTGTCAGGCGCAATGACGCAGGCAGGCCGGGGCCCGCCGCGCCAAATGCCGAGGCCGTCTCATCCGCTGTGGGCCCCAGCAGGGCCTCCAGCCCGCGGCCTAGGCCTTTTGGTTTTTTGATCGCCATGTTTTTCTTTGTCTTCCGGTGTTAAATTTCATCAAGGGTGTAACCCGATTCGCTTTGATGACGAATGCGCAAAATAGTAACAACTCTTGACTCGCGTCTGTACTGATAACGCGCCAGATAACCGCTGCGTCCTCGATCAATGATCAGCTCACGCAATTCAGCTCCCACCGGTCTGCCTACTCCCGGCTGGAGTTCAAGCAATCGCAGGACTTTGATGAGGTAGGCATACAAATCGCCCGCCAAGGGATCGTTTTGCTCCCACAAAAAGTCGTCCAACCTTCGTATGTCATCACTGGCTTGCGGCGTGACATTGATCGTCGTCTTTGTTAACGAGTCGCTCATGCACTCTGAACTACACTGGCACTAGCACGGCCACGCCAGGGTTTCAAAGGCGGTTTGGCAGGTTCAGCAGCCAGGCCTTTGCGCCAAAGTGCTCGCTGTTCAAAATAACTTTCAATATCTTCCAGCGTGTGTGCCAGTCCAGTGCGCTCCACTTCAGCCAGCGCATCCAGCGAGTCCTGTTGAAACTGCTCGCGCTGTTGGGCGCGGCGTGCAGTGTCACTGAGTGCCTTGACCATGAACGCATGCGCGCTGATGCCGGCCTTTTGGGCGGATGCGTCGATCTGCGCCTTCAGCGCGGGTGGCAGCTTGAGGCTCGTGGGCACTGGTTTGTCAGTCTGTGCGGGCATGACAGCTTCCTTCGTTGAATGGGTGAGTAGTCAATTTTGACTACTCATCAAGTCTAGCAGCATGCGGCGACCTTCGAACCAATCTCCCAGACCCGACGCAGCGTTGACGTGCCCCGTTGGGCCTAGCTTCACGGCGTACGCACCCCAAGATGTCGCCATCGCCAAACCCGCCGCCTCTGATCCAAACGGGTCGTCACTGGAGACCACGCACGTGGCCGCGAACGGCAGTGTGGCCAGCACCGGTGTGCGCCAACTGTGCAGTGCTGCGGGCATGTCGTCTCGGGCAATGTCGGGCGGCGCGACCAATAGCGCTCCGTGCACGCGCGCGGTGTTGTGCGACACCTGCGCCCATGCCGCCACCAAATGGCAGCCCAGGCTGTGCGCGACCAGGAAGATGGGCTGATGCTGCGGCTGCGACAGCACCACGTCTTCAAGCCGGGTGATCCAGTCGCCCCGCAGCGGTGTGTCCCAGTCGTGCTGCGTGACGCGCTCATCACCGTAAAGCGCTTCCCAACGGCTTTGCCAGTGCAGCGGGTCTGAGTTCAACCAGCCCGGCAACAGCAGGACTTTGACGTTGTTTGATGTGGGCACATTCACTATGTTATTTATAGCTGCTTATGCATGTTATTCGAGAGCTAGCGTGTTTTTTTCAACAATTTAGCGATTTTTGCCTGTTTTCACGTAAAGATTAACCTGTGAGTTAATTTTTAGCTCAATTCGGTGCTTTATTGATGCGCTCAACCATCTCCACCGCAAATGCGGTGAACGCCTGCGCGCCTTTGCTTGACGGATCAAACACCACGCCCGGCACGCCGTAGCTCGGCGCTTCGGCCAGTCGTACGTTGCGTGGGATGACGGTGTTGAACACCTTGTCGCCAAAATGTGATTTGAGCTGATCACTCACCTGCTGCTGCAAGGTGATGCGGGGGTCAAACATGACGCGCAAAAGGCCGATGATGGCGAGATCTTTGTTCAGGTTGGCATGCACTTGTTTG
The DNA here is from genome assembly GCA_031380235.1 of Rhodoferax sp. Classification (GTDB taxonomy): domain Bacteria; phylum Pseudomonadota; class Gammaproteobacteria; order Burkholderiales; family Burkholderiaceae_C; genus JANYCG01. The sequence continues at coordinate 4,480 of JANNFW010000197.1, forward strand.
ATGGTGTTGACCAAATCGGTCAAGCCTTCCAACGCGAAGTATTCGCACTGCATCGGCACAATCACGCCATGCGCGCAGCACAGACCATTGAGCGTCAGCAACGAGAGCGACGGCGGGCAGTCGATCAGGATGAAGTCGTAATCATCGGCCACTTCAGCCAGCGCGGTTTTCAGCCGCTTTTCTCGATGCTGGGCTTCGACCAACTCCAGCTCGGCCCCGGCCAGCTCGCGGTTGGCTCCGAGAATGTCGTAGCTGCAACCGGACTCAATCAGCTTGTCGCTTTTAACGCGGGCGTCACGCACCGGCGCGGAGTCCAGCAGCACGTCGTAAATGGATTTGTCCAGCTTGCGTTTATCGACACCCGAGCCCATGGTGGCATTGCCCTGCGGGTCTAAGTCGACCATCAAAACAAGCTGGCCGATTTTCGCCAGGCCAGCCGCCAGGTTAACGGTCGTCGTCGTTTTTCCGACGCCGCCTTTTTGATTGGCAATGCAGAAGATTTTCGCCATTTAGTCTTTCAATCTCTCGCGCTGATCCACAACAGCCGCGCCCCAAACACCCCCAAGCAGACGCTGGCCAAACGGCCCATCCAACGTCGCTGGCGGGCGTACACCGCCTGCACGCGCGGTTGCGAGAATGCACCCGCTAAAAACCCGTGCCACAAAACCGCATTGCATAACACCATGACGAGCACAGCGACCTGCTCGTGAATCATCAATTGCGCGGGCAGCGCCGCCGCGAACAGGCTGCTGAACATCAGTGCCGACTTTGGGTTGAGCAAGTTGGTCACAACGCCCATGCGCAGCCCAGCCCAGGCCGTTATTGGCAACGACGCACCCGCGCCGGACGCGTCGCCCGCAGCTTCGCCCGAAGGTATGGGTGCGGTGGACATCCACATGCGCCGCGCCAAATAACAAAGGTACAGCCCGCCTGCCACTTGCACCCCAAGGCGAACGCCCGGCTGTGCCGCAAAGAGAGCGTTGACTCCGAGCATAGCGACCATCGCCCAAAACATGGCCACCGCACTGATGCCCATGGCCGCCCGGAATGCCGCTTGGCGCTGTCCACTTGCGGCCAAATGCGACACTAACAGGACGTTCGGCCCTGGCGTGATCATGATCAGCCAGTGGACCAAACCCACAGCAACAAGCATCGTCCACATGTTGATCTCCT
>JANNFW010000135.1:0-1856 GCA_031380235.1 Rhodoferax sp.
ATGGGCCTTCTCGGCAGCGCGATCCTGCGCAATACGCACGGCGTGGGCAGCGGGAGAAACAGGTCGCAAAGCAGCCAGCTTTTCCAACGCGGCGGCGGGCACGTTCTCAAACTCGGTGGTGATGGCGTGGCTGCATTGCGCAAGCGTGGCCAAGCCTTTCTCGTCGAGATAATCGGTCTGAACGTGATGATGACTCACCAAGCCTGCGGGACTGGTGGCATCCGGGTCGAGCACCGCCGTCTGAAAGCCCAGCGCCTGCGCGGCGTGCACAAACATGCGACCCAACTGGCCGCCGCCCATCACGCCCAAAGTTGCAGGCTGACCGTTGACCAACGCACCTGGCAGCAGTGGCGCTTCAACTCTTTTCGTCGTACTTTTTTTCACAGCACGGGGGGCACAAGCATCTCGCGCGCCGTTTGGGTTTGAGCTGCCCGGTACTCGTCCAACTTGGCCAGCAACTTGGCGTCATTCACAGCCAGCATCGCCACGGCAAACAGCGCCGCGTTGGCCGCACCAGCGTCGCCAATCGCAAAAGTCGCCACGGGCACGCCTTTGGGCATCTGAACCATGCTGTGCAGCGAATCAACCCCATTCAAATGCTTGCTGGCGACGGGCACGCCTAAAACCGGCACCGTGGTTTTGGCCGCCAGCATGCCCGGCAGATGCGCCGCGCCCCCCGCGCCTGCGATGATGGCCACCAAGCCGCGCGATGACGCGCTTTGCGCATAGGCGAACATGTCATCCGGCATGCGATGCGCCGAAACCACCTTCGCTTCATGCGAGATGCCGAAGTGTTGGAGAATCTGCACTGCGTGCTGCATCGTGTCCCAGTCGGAGCGGGAGCCCATCACGACACCGACCTGAATGCCAAGAGGAGCGCTGTTTTGAGCGCCAATTTGAGTTTTCATCGTTGAATTTTACTTTTTCACCCTGAGCTAACCAGAATGATCAACGTTACCGTCGAAACCTTTGATGCCGAAGTCATCGAGGCCTCCAACCACCTGCCCGTCCTGGTCGATTTTTGGGCCCCGTGGTGCGGCCCGTGCAAAGTCATCGGCCCGCTGCTGGAAAAGATCGAGACCGACTATGAGGGTCGCTTCAAGCTGGTCAAAATCGACTCGGATCAAGAGCAGGAAATCAGTCAGGCCTTTGGCATTCGCAGCATCCCCACCTGCGTGCTGCTGGTGGGCGGCAAGCCGGTCGATGGCTTCATGGGCGCGCTGCCCGAGAGCCAGATCAAGGCGTTTTTGGACAAACACATGCCGCCAGCGGACGTGATGGAAGCCGAAGTCACCGCCGTCGAAGTGTCCGACGCACCCGCCGCCAACGACCCCGCCGCCATACGCGAAACGCTGCACCAAGCGATGCTCAAAGCGCCAGACGATGAAAGCGCGCGCTTTGATTACATCAAACTCTTACTCAATGCCGGTGAGGTTGACGCAGCCAAAGTTGCCTTCGCCCCAGTGATCGCCAAAACCGCGCTGGTGCGCAAATTTGACGCACTGCAACGCTGGATGAACGCGATCGATTTCAAAACCGATCGCGCCAACACCGCCGAGGCCGTCTCAGCTCTTGATGCAAAAATCGCCACCAACAAACGCGACTTCGATACTCGCTTTGCCAAAGCCCAGGTGCTGATAGCCAACCAGCAATGGACAGCCGCGATGGACGAGCTGCTGGAGATTTTGATGCGCGACAAAGCCTGGAGCGAAGAACTTGCCCGCAAGACCTTCATTGCGATTCTGGACATCATTGAGCCGCCGAAAGTGAAAGTGGCCGACGGGCAAATTCCGCCGGTTGACCCGACGGTGGCAACCTACCGCAGGCGTTTAAGCAGCGTGGTGTTGAGTTAGGTT
>JANNFW010000151.1:0-7750 GCA_031380235.1 Rhodoferax sp.
GCATCCTTTTCATCAGCCACGACTTAGGGCTGGTGGGCGAAATCTCCAGCAAAGTCGTGGTGATGCGCAGCGGTGAGGTGCGTGAGCAAGGCGATGTCGCCACCATCTTCAACGCACCCCAAGATGCCTACACCCAAGCCCTGCTGGCCTGCCGACCGCGCCTGGACGTGCGACCGCGCCGCTTGGCGGTGATTGACGACATCGTCAACAAGCGCCCGATCAGCACCGAGCAGCGCGTGAGCAAGCCGGTGAGCGGAGCGGCGCTGATCGAAGTCAAAGGCCTGCGCAAAGACTATCCGCTGAAAACTGGGCTCTTCAAACGCAGCGTGTTCAGCGCGGTGAAAGGCGCAGATTTTTTGCTGCACAAAGGACGCACCCTGGGCGTGGTGGGTGAATCAGGCTCCGGCAAAACCACGGTGGGCATGATGCTGACTCGCCTCACTGATGCGACCGCTGGCAGCATCATGTTCGAAGGCAAAGACCTCGCGCAGTTGAACGCCACACAGATGCGCAGCTATAGGAGCCGCATCCAGATCATCTTTCAGAACCCTTATGCCAGCCTGAACCCGCGCTTCACCGTGGGGCAGATTTTGATCGAGCCGATGCGCATCCACAAAATAGGCACCGATGACGATGACCGCGCCCGCAAAGCGCTCACGATGATCGAAAAAGTCGGTTTGCACGCCGACGCTTTTGGCAAATACCCGCATGAATTCTCAGGCGGCCAGCGCCAGCGCATTGCGATCGCCCGCTGCCTGACGATGCAGCCCGAGATCATCGTGTGCGACGAAAGCGTCAGCGCCTTGGACGTGAGCGTGCAGGCTACGGTGCTGAATTTGCTGCTGGATTTGCAGGAAGAGTTTGGCCTGACCTACGTCTTCATCAGCCACGACCTGGCGGTGGTGAAGTACATGGCGGACGAAATTCTGGTGATGAGCCAAGGCGAGATCGTCGAGCGCGGCAGCTCAGACGACATCTACAACCGGCCGCAGCACGCTTACACACAGCAACTATTGGGAGCGATTCCGAGGGGGCATGCGGCGGCGGTTTAGTGAAACGGCGTTCTAGCCGCTCATTTGTAACCCGCCTCACGCTGATGGCGCAACGCCAACACCAGCACGCGCTGGCGCTCAGGTAAAAATCGATACAGCGCCAAGTAGCCCGTGCGGCCTCGGGAGATCACCAGCTCTCGATTCCCGTACGCCACCTTGCGACCGATCTCCGGGCTGTGCGTCAGGATGTTCAGCGCTTCAAGAATGATGTCGGTAGTCGCCGGGGCGGCAACGGGGTCGGTGGTCAGCAGAAAATCACAGAGTCTTTCAATATCGCTGAGCGCCTGCTCGGTGTATTGAAGCTCGTTCACGCCTTGGTCACGCGCTTGGATGTGACAAGCCCGACGCGCTTTGACGGCTCAAACGGCACGGGCAATGGGCGAGCGGAAGCACGACCTCGTACCCGTTGCGCAATATAGGTGCTGACTGCTTTGCCGTCGTAGACCCGGTTGGTGCGCACGGACTCCTGATAAGCCGCGTCGCCATCAGCGTAAAACTGTTGCCGCTGGGTCGTATCGTCCATGGCCGATTGCAGAGTTTCAACCATCAGCGCGTGCGAGGTTTTGCCCTCCAGCGCCGCCACACGGGCAATGCTCGCTTTGAGGGTGTCGGGCAGTTTGAGTGAGGTGGTGCTGGGCATTTGATGCTCTCATCGTGTTGATCGAATCGAAGACGATTTAACGGGTGACACCATGGTAACACCCTGACACCATTGGGTGCAAGACTGAAGAGTCTTGAGGCACTCTGAAAGGCAATGTTGCAGCGCAATCCCAGCATAATCCGTTGAATTGCTCCTTCTCACCTTCTGCACCGCCATTTATGAAATTTTTACTTCGACCCGTTGCCGCCCTGCTGATCATCGCCGCCCTGGCCGCCTGCGCCGTGGTGCCACCGCCTGGCCCCGCAACCCAAAAACAGCGCATCGAGAAAGCCGCCGACCTGCCCACTTTCACCTACACAGTGCAAGGCGACTTGGCCGCTCTGGTGCGGGACGATGCGCGCTTCAAACCGCTGTCGAAATTGATTGCGCGAGATTACAGTGGCGTGCTGGCCAAGCACGACATTGCCGAGAGCGCGTCTCAACGCCAGTACCTCGGCACGCTGGCGCAAATCGCCCTGCTGGACGAGCGCTTTGACGAGACGCTGCGCCTCACAGCACAGGTCAAGAGCCTGCAAGACAAACCTGCGGACAGGTTGCTGTCGGGTCTGGTGACGCGCTCCATCGTGGCAGCGGCGACAAAATACAATTTCACGCCTGATGCTGCTTACCAGGCTGAGGTTGCGCGACTGATTCGTGCTGAGCTTGATTTGATGCCCTTCGCCGTCATCCAAAACGATGTCATGCGCATGAAAGCGTCGGCAGAATTCCTGGGCGAGGCGCTGGTACTGGGTCGTGTACGCGAGGTGTTGCAGCCGGTGGCGGACAAGACCGGGGAGTTGAGTTCTGACCTGGCGCCTGCGCTGGTGTCCAGCCGATTCGCGCTGACCTATGTGCTGCCCCTGAAGGAAACTCTGGTCACCACTTACAGCGCCTACCTCAAGGCCAACCAAGCCGCCAAGCCCGACATCTGGGCCGCGCGCGATGTCGCACTGCCGCCCAACCGCAACATCAAACCGGTGGCAATGGCGGTGTGGGACAGCGGCATTGACCCCGCCCTGTGGCCAGACCAGCGCGTGCGCGATGCGAATCTGCCCGCCTCAAGCCAGGCCGCGTTCATCGCGTTCGATCTGCGCAGCCGAGTGTCCAGCTCGCAGTTATTGCCCATCACCGCTGACGTGCAGGCCCAATTGCCGCTGATGCAGTCGCGCAGCAAGGGCCTGTCGGATGCGCAATCCAACATCGACAGTGACGAGGCCGCCGAGGTCAAACGCTATCTCTCCGGACTGAAGCCTGCTGACTACAAAGTCGCTCTGGAAGCCCTGCGCATGACCGGCAACTACCAGCACGGCACCCACGTGGCAGGCATCGCCATGGCTGGCAACCCGTATGCACGCCTGGTCAACGCGCGCATCGAGTTTGGGCACACGCTCTTGCCCGACCCTTGCCCCACGCAAGAGCTGGCTTTGCGCGGGGTGGACAACATCAAAGACTACGTCGCCTACCTGCGCAAACACGGCGTGCGCGTGGCCAATATGAGCTGGAGCGGCGATGTGAGCAGCGCTGAAACGGAACTGGAGCAATGCAATATCGGGCGTGACGCGGCCGAGCGTAAAACAATCGCGCGCGGCTACTTCCAGATGCAATGGGATGCACTTAAAAATGCGATGGCCGCCGCCCCCGAGATCCTCTTCGTTGCCGCCGCAGGCAACAGCGGCAACGATGCCAGCTTCAACGAAGCCTACCCCGCCAGCATCGTGTTGCCCAACCTGATCACCGTGGGTGCCGTCGACAAAGCTGGTGACGAAGCCGCCTTCACCAGCTATGGCCCCACCGTTGTGGTGCACGCCAACGGCTACCAGGTAGAAAGCTACGTGCCCGGCGGCGCGCGACTGGCGTTTTCAGGCACGTCGATGGCGGCACCTCAAGTGGCTAACCTCGCCGCAAAAATGTTGGCGGTGAAGCCAGAGCTGACCTCTGCAGAGGCCATTGCCATCATCAAAACCACCGCCGAAAAAACTGCGGATGGCCGGCGAATCCTGATTCACCCCGCCAAGGCGCTGGCGGCAGTCGGGTTTAGGGGTTGAAGGAGTGAATGCGCTGAATCCAAATACTTGATTGCTATAATAAATATAGCTGATTATGCAATATATACGAGAGCTAGAGCACTATTTTATTGGTAATTTATGTCAAATCAAGTCTTTTTTGATGTAGATTAACCTACAGGTTAATTTTTGCGCGATTTGAGGTAAATTCAATTTGTATCAATCACTGATGCTTGAACACATGCCCAAAGCTGCGGCTGACCTCCAGCACTTCCTTGTGTTGCTTCAAGCTCACCCGCTGACGGCCCATTTCGTCGCGCTGCACGGCGGCGATGGCGCTCAGGTTGACGATGGTTGAGCGGTGGATTTGCCAGAACTGCTGGGCATCCAACTGACAAATCAGCTCGCGGATCGGCGTGCGGATGAAGGCCTCTTGATCCAGCAGTTGAATGCGGGTGTACTTCTCATCCGATCTAAAAAACAGCACGTCGTCCACGCAGATCAACTTGGTGGTGGTACCCACGCTGCATTGCAGCCAGCGCAGCAGGGGTGCAGCCTTTTCGGCGTGCAGGCGCTGCTGCAATTGCGCCAGCGTTTGCAGCAGGGCATCCTGCGCATTGACTGGTTGGGGCGGTGCGAAAAGTGGCTGCACGGGCGAGGCCACGGGTCCTCCACCTTGCGCGCGCTTAGCCAACCGTTCACGCAAGCGCGCCACGGTTTTGTCCAACCGCGCAGTTTCAACGGGTTTCAGCAGATAGTCCACCGCACCCTGCTCAAACGCAGTGACGGCGTATTCGTCGTAAGCGGTGACGAAGACAAACTCGCCGCACCAGTCATCCAGCCCGGCAATCTCTCGCGCGGCTTCGATGCCGGTGAGGCCGGGCATGCGGATGTCCAAAAACACCACATCGGGCCGCAACTCGTCAGCCAGCTTCACAGCCTCCAGTCCGTCACGGGCAACACCGCAGATGTCTAAGTCAGGCCAGCTCTCGCGCAGGCGCGCCTGCAACTGCTCGCGCAGCAGGCGCTCGTCGTCGGCGATGACTGCGCGGATGGCGGTGCGAGTGGGTACGGTGGGCTCAGCCAGATTGGTCATCGCTCAGTCATCAAGAACGTTTTTCAGGAGTGTGTTTGTGGTTGGTAGGGGATCGACAGCCGCACCAGCGTGCCACCCTCGTGGCCCGAGCGCAGTTCCATGCGACTCTTGCCTGGGTAGAGCATGGCCAGACGGTTGCGGATATTGTCCAACCCCAGACCTGTGCCGTTTTTGCTGCTGCCAAAGATATCACCGTCCGGCAAGCCCACGCCGGTGTCCACCACGTCCACGCGCAGTTGGCCGTCCACGATCTCCGCCAACACCGTGATGCGCCCGCCCTCGGGCTTGGGCTCAATGCCGTGCTTGATGGCGTTCTCCACCAGCGTTTGCAGCACCATGGGTGGGAACACGGCTGATTCAAGATTGGGGGCGACCTTGATGTCAAACTCCAGTCGGTCTTCAATGCGCAGCTTCAAGAGCTGCAAATAGGCGCGAATCAGCGTGACTTCGCGGCCCAGCGTCGATGACTCCTGGCGCATCTGCGGCAAGGCGGCGCGCAGGTAGCTGATCAGCGTTTTTTGCATGACGGAGGCGCGCTTAGCATCCGTCTCGATCAGATAGTCCACCGCCGCAAGTGTGTTGAACAGAAAGTGCGGTTCCACTTGGGCTTGCAGCAGCTTGAGGCGTGCCTGCACCAGTTGGCGCTGCATGGCTTCGTGATCGGCACTGTCGGTCGCGACCCGCAACTTGGCATCGGCCTCGGCGGTTTTACGCACGATGATTTTGGCAGCCACCAGGTAAGCAAACAGCGCAATCAGCACCGCGCTGAAGATGTCGCCAATCCAGCCGCTGATGGTCTTCTTGATGGCTCCGCGAGTGGTGCTTTCGCCGTCGCCGTCGTCAAACTTCTGCTGCTGCTCCCTTCCCTTCTCGGCAGCAGTTTTGCCGATGGTGATCATCAGACTGTCGTCGGCCTTGACGGCAGCCTTATCAGCCGCTTTTTCGGCGCTGGAGCGCACGTCAGGCACATCTGCCATTTCAGGTGGCGCGGGCTCTGGGAGCGGGGCCGAGCCGGGTGTTGCGGGTATTGCAGGTGGCGCAGGCACCGCAGGCGTGGTTGCCGCTTTCTTCTTCACCCGGCGACCCTCGCAGATCACAATGCCGTTTTCGCCGCCAAAGCGATACTCGTCGCCCTCACAGGGGTGCTCCCGCCCCGCGCGCTCGTTGGTCTCTTTGGCAACTCGCTTGACCTTGACTGGTTTCTCACGCTCGTGATTGAGCGCCAGCGTCTCAAAAATCCAATTGGCGGCAATCAACGTAATCAATGCCAGCGCGATCATGCGCCACCAAGTCAAGGTGGCCGCCCAAGCGCTCAACGACGCGTTGAAGCGCTTAAGCCAAGCAAAACGCTCGAGCTCTTGGTGCGGTGTCGGCGGTGGCGAGGCAGGCAAATTCATGAGTTGCGGTAGTTTACGGTGGTGAGCAAGGTTTAAAGCTTGGCGGCAGAGGGTACAGTTTGTACGAATTGCGCCGCGAACTCATCGGCCACCGCTACGCGTTTGCCAACCACGGTAACAGGCGGTAATTTCGCGATACAAGCTGCATCGCTGGCCGCGTGTTGAAACGAGCTGGCAATCAGGGTGAATGAGCCGTAGGTCAGCACGAAACTGGCGGTCAGTGCCAGGGCCCAGGGCTTGGGGGATTTGAATGGGGTCATCGCTTTTCTCCAGTCAGGTTGAGATTGACGGTGTTTTGGAAGTGGCCACCGTCGCCATGCAGGGCAATGTAATTTCGAGCGACGACGGCTGCACAGGGATTGCGATGAACTGCCAAAACGCTGCGATATTCGGTCAATTGGGCCGATAGGCGGGGCTTGCCCTAATGAGGCGACGTGCCCCGGCCCGCTATACTTGCGCCCTTCCACGGGAGGCTGGCCCCAAAAAGGCACGTGCCCACTCAAAAATAGTTTGTGAAAGGACGCATGGTGCAAAACATTATTTCCAGAATCTTGGGATCGACTGTCATTTCCTTGGGCTTGGCGCTGCCAGCCGCTTCGTTGGCGCCCCTTGCTGCGCAGGCCCAAACCGCCACCGTTGCGCCTACAGCCACTCCGGCCGCTCCCGAGCTGCCCGCCCTCACCCCCGTTCCTGCACCGGGTGCCAAACCCGCTGTCAAAGCCGCTTCCAAAGAAGCCGTCGAGAACCCTTACGGCCTGGAAGCCCTGTGGAAGACCTCTGACTGGATCGCCAAGTCCGTTTTGCTGTTGCTGCTCATCATGAGCGTCGCCAGCTGGTACATCCTGGTCGTCAAGCTCTTGGAGCAGGCCAAAATCAGCCGCCAGGCCAAAGCCGCCACCAAAGATTTCTGGTCTGCAGGCACGGTTGAGCAAGGCGCTGCTGCCCTGGACAAAACCAGCCCGTTCCGCTTTATCGCCGACGCCGGCATGGAAGCCACCAAAAAACACCACGGCCTGATGGGCCACGTGCCCCTGAACGACTGGGTAACGATGAGCATCCAGCGCGCGGTGGACCGCATTCAAAGCAGCGTGCAAGGCGGCTTGTCGGTGCTTGCGACTGTCGGGTCCATTTCACCGTTTGTGGGCCTGTTTGGCACGGTGTGGGGTATTTACGGTGCTTTGACGGCCATTGGCATCTCGGGCCAGGCCTCCATCGACAAAGTGGCTGGCCCCGTGGGCGAGTCGCTCATCATGACCGCCATTGGCCTGGCCGTGGCCGTGCCCGCCGTGCTGTCGTACAACTGGTTAGTGGGCCGCAACAAGTCGGTGATGGAAGACGTGCGCGCCTTCGGCGGTGATTTGCACGCCGTGATTTTGGGCTCGGCCAAAAAAGCCTAACCCGTCCTTACTTTTCAGGACACTGCCATGTCAATGAACGTCGGCCCCGCCAGCGGCGAAGACGAGGTCATGTCGGCCATCAACACCACGCCTTTGGTGGACGTGATGCTGGTGCTGCTCATCATCTTTCTGATCACCATCCCGGCAGTCACCACCTCCATCAAG
>JANNFW010000174.1:0-5473 GCA_031380235.1 Rhodoferax sp.
GAAAGCGGTATCGAAGTCGCCACCAGCACGCCGGAAGATGTGCAGCGACTCATCGCAAGAGATATCAAGCTGCATGCGGAACTCGTCAAAGCATCGGGCATGACACCGCAATAAAGCGGCGGGTGAGACCGACGCTGGACTAGCGCTGGCCAGGGCGTCTTGACGCTTGCAACTCAAGGGTTTGGCGGGTCTTCAGTGACGCTGATTCGGCGACGTGAGCGTCACATAAGCAGTGGGGTCCGAGTGCAGCAGCGCCGGATTCGGCTCAGCAGGCAAGTCCGCATGGGCAAGGTGTGAATGATCGATCAAACCAGACGCTTGAGAGGCTGTCGATGCGATTTGGCCGACCACGGCACCAGGCCCTGCGGGTTTCGCCTCTGGAGCCAGGTTATGTGCCATGAGGGAGCCAGCGGCCAGCACGGCAGCCGTCGCCCACATTGCAATGGGTGTGGCGCGCAGCAGCAGCGTGTGAATCGAGACGGGTGTTTTTTTCATGATGTTCTTTCTTTAGTTTTAATGAACGGCAGCTTGGGCTTCAGTCGCGCCCGCCTGCATCGTGCTGGCGAGCAAACCGTAGGCAGCGGTCCAGGCAACTCGAACTTCTGAAGTGAAGTGCTTGCCCAATCCCTGCTCCAAAGTCCAGAGCAAAGCGCTGCCAACGGTGGCGTAGTGTTCGTCACGCACGCCGTAGTTGGCATGCCGCGCGCCGAGTTGACGTGCCACCGGTACCAGGGTATCGAGGCGGGTCAGACCATTGACGGCCGAGCTGAGCATCGACATGAGCATGCGGCCCTGGTGGGCCATGTCACCCTTGAACATCGGGCGAAGCGATGGATCAAGAATGAAAAGACGGTTGTAAAAAAGATCGGCGGCCACGACCGCGATGGGCCGAACCTGATTGAAGGTGGATTGCACCAGGCTGATTTGCTGAGGGTTCATTGACTTCATTCCTTGTGAGTAGTGGATTGCTGCCACTAACTACCCACGAACCATGCCAAAGAATTTATTCAATCAAATCAACAACTTGAGTGCGGCTGCCGTTCCTGCGATGTCTTGGTTCGCAGACAGTTGTTCCTGAAATCAGGAATAACCCATTGATATCACGGACTTGCGGTGTCTGCCAATGCAGACTTATGGCTGCCGTCAGGCTTTGAAACTCGCCGACTCGATCTGGTGGCGCGCCAGCAAGGCGTAGAAATCAGTCCGGTTTCGCCGCGCCAGCTTGGCAGCCTGCGCCACATTCCCGCTGGTGATTTTCAGCAGTTGCGTGAGGTAGGCCCGCTCAAATTCTTTTCGGGCATCGTCAAGTGGCAACAACTCCGAGCCCTGGCTGGTCAGCGCACTTTGCACCAGCGAGACAGGAATCAGCGAGCCCGTGCACAGAACGACGCACTTTTCGACCACGTTTTGCAATTGCCGCACGTTGCCTGGCCAGGATGCGGTACTGAGCAGTTCAAGCGCGCCCGGCGCAAAAGCGTTCAGTGATTTAGCGTAGCGCTGCGCCAGACTGCGCATGAAGTGGTTGGCCAGCAGCGCGATATCTTCTCGGCGTTCGGCCAGTGGGGGTAGCGTCAGCCCCACGACATGGAGCCGGTAAAACAGATCCTCGCGGAACCTGCCAGCCGCCACTTCGTCTTCGAGCTTGCGGTTGGAGGCCGAGATAACCCGTACATCAACCTTGTGCGGCTTGGCCGCCCCGACCGGGCGCACTTCCCGCTCCTGCAGCACGCGCAACAGTTTGACCTGCATGGCCAAAGGCAAGTCACCGATTTCGTCCAGGAAAATAGTGCCTTTGTGCGCGTTCGTGAACATCCCCTCGCTGTCTCGCACGGCACCGGTGAAGGATCCTTTGACATGGCCAAACAATTCCGACTCGACCAGGTTTTCGGGGATTGCGCCGCAATTCACCGCCACCAGCGCCTCCCGGCCACGCTTGCTGGATGCATGAATCGCGCGCGCCAGCAATTCCTTGCCCGTACCGCTCTCGCCATGAATCAAAACTGATGCGTCGCTCTGGGCCAGCAGTCGTGCTTCTGCCAGAAGTTTTTCCATCCGAGGGCTGCGGGTCACGATGGCCTCGCGCCAGGCTTCACCCGACTCCTCGCCGGGCATGTCGGCCCCCAGCGCGGACGAGACCTCCAGCGCCCGGTCAACCTCGCGCATCAGATCGACGCCCTCGAACGGCTTGGTGATGTAGCCAAATACACCGCGTTGCATGGCGACCACGGCATCCGGAACGGTGCCGTTGGCCGTCAGCATCAGCACGGGCAGCAAGGGGTAGCGCCGGTGGACCGCTTCAAACAGTTGCAAGCCATCCATGCCCGGCATCCGCAAATCGGTGATCATGATGTGCGGCAGTTCGTGGTCAAGTGCTGACAGGGCGGCTGTACCGCTGCTGGCTTCTATGGCGGTGTGGCCCTCATAGTGCAGACGCAACGAAAGAAGCCTCAGCAGTGCGGGATCGTCGTCAACTATCAAAATGCGAGCCATAGAGGTCAGTCAGGTGCAGCCGGTGCGCAATGTATTCGCGGCACCGGGACTGCTGTTAAAAAAGTGTAGGCGAGCTAAGCGGCTTCAGAAACCATAGAGCAAAGGCCCAGGCCGTCGCTCGTCATTATGCGGTCGCAAGCGAGCCGTCCCCGCCAAAGATATGGAATAGTATGGCGCATGCAACCCATCGGAAAGCCTGAAATCCAGCACCAGCCATTGATCAACTTCAGCGCCGTGCTGCCGTTCAGGATAGATGGCCGTGACCGTTGCGCGCAGGGCAAAGTGTGCCGATGGATCAGCCTGCTGTGTCTTGTATTGATCCAGTTTGGCGGGCAGCCCGCGGTGGCACAGACGGGCGTCGTGCGCATCGGCAACAACGACAGTTATGTGTTGTCGCGCTCATTCACCTACCTTGAAGATGCCGGGGCAAAGCTAACACTCGATGATGTTCTTGCGCCACAGGTCCAGGCTGCATTCAAGCCCGTAAAACCGGGCGCGAATGCGACAAATTTTGGCACTACCAACTCCGCGATATGGCTGCGGGTGCAGGTGCGAACCGGCGACAACGCGCCTCGGCGATGGCTGATGGAACTGGCCTACCCGCCGCTGGACAGGCTCGATCTGTATGTGTCCAACCGTCTCGGACTTTTTGACCATCAAAGTGGCGGCGACTCGCTTCCCGTGCGCGCCCGCGTGGTGCCACACCGCAGTCACGTGCAGCCGATTGATCTGGAGCCAGGCGGTGAAACGATCATCTACCTGCGGGTGGCATCACAAGGGGCAGTCTCTGCACCGGTGACTTTGTGGCAGCCCGCAGCGCTATGGCAAAGCGATCAGTCCGCCTATTTGGTGTTCGGACTCTATTTTGGCCTGCTGATGGGCTTGTTGGCGTACAACCTTTTGCTGTTCCTGTCGGTACGCGATAACGCCTATCTCATTTACGTGGCATTCATCGGGTGTATTGGCCTGTCGCAGGCTGCCAACACCGGGCTTGGCGGGCAATTCCTGTGGCCCGATTCCTTGTGGTGGAATGGAATTGCAATCAACGCGGCCCACGCGGCAAGCGGCATCTTTGGCTTCCTGTTTGTGCGGAGTTTTCTACACACCGGTTCAAAAATGCCCAAGCTTGACCTGTGGATAAAAGGGCAGTTGGCACTGTGGTTTGCAGCATTAGTGGCCTCACTCGTCTTGCCCTACAAGGTAGCCGCGGTGATGGTGACGTGGTTGGCCGTGCTGTGCGTGGTGACCATCGTGGTAGCAGCCGCAATGAGCATCCGCCGACGTCATCCAGGTGCCCAGTCTTTCGCATTGGCCTGGTTTGCATTTCTGTTTGGCGTGGCGGTCCAGGTGATGCACAACAACGGGCTGCTGCCGTCTAATGCAATCACCGTGGACGCACTGCTGATTGGCTCGGCTCTGGAAATGGTACTGCTGTCATTCGCTCTGGCAGGCCGCATCAACACAACCAGGCAGGAAAAAGAAGCAGCTCAAGCGCAGGTGACGTCCGAGCAGGCCATGGTTCAGGCCTTGCAGCAATCGCAGGACCGCTATCTTTCCGTGATCGAGCACGTCGCCGAAGGCATGGTGGTGGTGCAGCATGAACGCATCGTTTTCGTTAACTTCAGAGCCACCGAAATACTTGAGGCGACCAAGGCCGAGATCATTGAAGAAGGTGTTTTCAGTCGCATTCACGCGGATGATCGCACCGCGCTGGTGGAGTATGTTCAGCGTCGGCTTGAAGGTGTTGAAGTGACGCAGCTGCGAGAGGTACGGCTCGAACTGGCCGACCGTTCGGAGAAATGGCTGGAATTTGGCGACAACACCGTGCCGTGGGACGGTGGCCAGGGCTTGTTGATCTTCTTCATCGATGTGACGCAGCGTCATAACGCGGAAATCGTGACACGGGCGGCCCACGACCGCCAGCAGGAACTCAACGATTTACGCTCGCGTTTTGTAGCCATGACCAGTCATGAGTTCCGCACACCCCTGGCGGCAATTCTGTCGGCACAGGATTTGCTCAAACGTTTCAGTGACCGCCTTCCCGAAGATCAGAGGATGGAGCTGCTGGGCATGATTGAGTCGGGTGTCCATCGCATGACCGGCATGCTGGAGCGGGTTTTGCTACTGGGCCAGGCTGATGCCCATATGCTTGAATTCAAACCGCGCAAGCTTGATCTGGTGGCGCTGTGCCAGAACCTTGTCGATGAAGCCAAACGTCTACAGCCGCAAAGTCATTGCAATACAGCGTTGGAGTTTGTATCCGAGTCGCCGGATGGTTTGTATGACGAAAAACTGCTGCGTCACATTTTCAGCAACCTGCTGTCCAATGCGATCAAGTATTCGCCGTTAGGCGGTGCGGTGCGCTTGAAGGTCTACAGCCAGGGCGCACAAACCGTATTCGAGGTGTCAGACGAAGGGATTGGCATACCCGCGGACGAGATAGACCATTTGTTCGAGTCCTTTCACCGGGCCAGCAATGTGGGCGATATTCAGGGTACGGGTCTGGGCTTGGCCATCGTCAAACAGTCGGTGGATCTGCACGGCGGTACCATTGAAGCCAGCAGCAGCTTGGGGCAAGGCACGCGCTTCATTGTGCGTTTGGGCTGGGTGGGATAGAAGTCGGCCAGTTTTTGCCTTTACTTCTCGTAGTAGTAGTAACACCCTAAGAGTGTTTGAGGATTCTTGCCGCGAACACCTTCCATCAGCACGATGGTTTTCTTGACCCCTATTTC
Source organism: Rhodoferax sp. (assembly GCA_031380235.1). GTDB lineage: Bacteria > Pseudomonadota > Gammaproteobacteria > Burkholderiales > Burkholderiaceae_C > JANYCG01. Next base: position 5,223 of record JANNFW010000174.1, read on the forward strand.
GTGCTCGCACGACTTCATGCCGTCTGCCAGACCACATTGGCCCAGAGGCTTGCCGATCTGTTTTTCAAGGCGTTTCCTGACGGAGTCGAACCCGGCTTCGACGATGACCGAGTACCCCAGCCCCATGCCAACGCTCTGCGGATAGACCTGACTCACTTTTGCGCCCAGCAGGGTGGTTTCTTTGATTGGCGAATATGAACCATCATTGCCATTTTTTTTGAACCTGGATTCGAGCCCCATCCGGAAATTCT
>JANNFW010000190.1:0-12250 GCA_031380235.1 Rhodoferax sp.
GATGCCCGGTAACAATGTGAAAGAGATGATCTCGTTCATCAACGACTCGGGCTTTGGCGCAATTGGCACGGCTGACATGGTCAACGCGCAGATTGACCGGCTTTGGAAGCAGTCAAACGGCGGCTTTGGTGCGTATTTGACCCTGGCGCACAACTGGGCCAACTTTGATGCGACCCGCAAGAGCTACGACCTGATGGCACGCCATGTGCATCCGCGCTGGCAGGGGCAGATGGCAACCCAAGGCTCAGCCGACCGAGCGCGCGCCGCAAGGCCCGAGCTGGCCGACATCCACAGCAAGGCGGTCGAAGCGGCAACTCAACGCTACGCGGCGGAGACGGCTGCACGGGCACACTGACTTCAACGATGCAATAACTCAAGCTTGCTTGGCTTTTCCCTTGTCCAGCCAGTAATCAACAGTGGCCAGAAACTTTTCGGCATCCAGCGGCTTGGTGAGGTAGTCGGCCAGGCCGCTGCTGCCACCCAGCGCGTCGCTGCGCGGTGTGGCGTTGCCGGTGACGGCGATGATGGGAATTGCCCGCGTGCGGGCATAGGTTTTGAGCACCTCCAGCACCTGGTAGCCGTCCATGCCGGGCATGTTGATGTCCAACAGAATCAGGTCGGGCTGGCGGCCCAGGGCGAGCTGGATCCCCAAGCCCGGCGTATGCGCTGTGATCAGATGAATAAGCGGCCGCTTGGTAAGGAGCTGGGCAATCAGCTTGAGGTTGACCGGGTTGTCATCAATGCACAGCACGCTGAAATGATGGGCGTTCGCATCAAACTGCGCCAGGCTGTCGACCAGGGGCATCGGCTCAGTCGCCCTCGCGCTCGGGGTCACGCTAACGGCCAGCTTGTTGGCCACGGGCAAGTCCACCCAGAACGTCGTGCCCACACCTAACTCACTGTGAACCCCCACTTCGCCCCCCATCAAGTCCACCAGGCGGCGCGTGATGATAAGGCCGATACCCGTGCCACCGACCTGTCCGCGCACCGTGCCACGGCGGTTGAAGGCTTCAAAAATGAGGGGCAGGCGCTCTGGCGCAATGCCCCGGCCGGAGTCCGCGACCTCGATGTGCAGGCCGCCGGTTGGCATCACCTGCGCTTGAACGACAATCTCGCCGCCGTCGCGGTTGAAGTTGATGGCGTTGGACAGCAGGTTCAGCAGCACCTGCTTGAGCCGTGCGCGGTCTGCGGTGACGGCAGCGGTGAGCGGCAGGTTCTTGTGCAGCGTGATATTGCGGGCCTGCGCGACCGGTTCCAGCACGCCCCAGGCTTCGTCGATCAGGCCCGCCACATTAACGGCTTGCAGAGTGAGCTCGATGCTGCTGGACTCGATTTTGGCAAGGTCGAGCACATTGTTGATCAGCTTGAGCAGGTGGTGGCCCCCTTTGAGAATTTCGCGCACGTTGTCGAGCTGCTCCGGCGTGAGGCTTTCGTCAAACTCCAGAATCTGACCAAAGCCGAGCACCGCATTCATCGGCGTGCGCAGCTCATGGCTCATGCTCGACAGAAAGTCCGACTTGGCCAGGCTCGCTTTCTCGGCCACCTCTTTGGCCAGTCTCAATTCTTCCCGACGCGCCAGCTCCTGGGTAAAGTCGGTGAACAGGTTGAACACATACTGGATGTTGCCCTGCTCATCCTTGATGGAGCCGATGTGGCTGACCGTCATGAACTCACTGCCGTCCTTGCGGCGAAACGGCACCTGCCCGTCCCACGCGCCGTCTTGGGCGATGGCGCGTTTGATATCGGCCCACACGGTCGACGCGACATCCTGCGGCAGCGCATGCGCAAAAGGCTTGCCGATGATCTCGTGGTCTGAATAGCCCATCGCCTGCTGGTGTGCATGGTTTTGGTACAGGCCGCGGCTCTTGGCGTCCGATATGACGATGCTCTGGTTACTGGCGTCAAACACGCGGCGAAACAGCGCAAGGCGCTCTTGGGTGGCCTTGCGCTCTGAGATGTCGGCAATGAAGGCGGTGGTCAACACGCTTGCACCCATGTTGACGCGGCTGGTTGCAACCTCCACCGCGATCAGGCTGCCATCGCGATGGATGGCCGTCATTTCAGCCCGGCGGCCCAGGTGGGATGAAGCCGCTTTTTGCATCACCCGCGCCAAACCGGATGGGCGCGGCGCGTCTTGACGTGCGGCATCACGCGCAGCGGTCAGCACCAGCCCTTCCAGCAGCTGCCCCCGCACCTCGTCTTCGCGCCAACCAAAGAGCAATTGGGCACTTTGGCTCCAGGTGATGATTCGGCCTTGCGCGTCCATGCTCACCACCGCGTCCAGCGCGCCATCCAGCACGGCCTGGAAGCGTATCTGCGCCTCCATTGCGCTGCGCAAAGTGCCCGCTGCGTCGCGCCCCACCTTGATGAGAATGACGGCACCCACCAGAAAAGGCGCGGCCAGCAATTGCCCAACGCCGGAGCCTGCCAGCAGGGCAGCGAAGCCGGGCGGCACCAATACCGCCACGATAAAGCCTTGCATCGCGCCCCTTTGTGACGCAACGGACGTCATTCCCACCGCGCAGACGCACAGCAAGGCCCCCACCAACAGCGCATCCAGACTGCCGACTCCCCGCCAGATCAACAAGGCAGGGCCCAGCGCCCAGGCTGCGCCTGCCAGCACCGCTTTTATTGCGAAGATGCGTTGCCACTTGCGTACCGCGTCGCCCGTTGCCAGCTCGTGCTTGAAGCGTATGTACTGAAAATGGCCCAGTGCTGTCACTGCCAAAAGCGCTGCCAGCCAGCCCATCAGAATCCCGGTGTGAACGTGTGGCCATAACAGAGCCGCTCCCACAATGGCAACGCAGCCGGTTGTGGCAACGTTCACCGGCTCGCGCGCGTAGGCCTCGTGCAGCAGGCGCGCTTCGACATCCTTCGTGTGATCAGGCGCTTCACTCATGCCTTGGCCGCCCCTGCAAGATGCCGCTGCGCCAACGCCACGTACCAATCCAAACAAGCCGGGTTGGCCATGGCTTCCTTGTTGATGACCTTCTCAATCGGCTGCCCCAGCAGCAGCTTTTTGATCGGCAGCTCCTGCTTTTTGCCCGACAGCGTGCGCGGAATCTCGGCCACGTGAAAGATATCGTTCGGTACGAAACGCGGGCTCAGCGCGGTTTTGATCGCACCGTTGAGCCGCTGGCGCATGCCGTCGTCCAGCACCACGCCTTCGCGCAGCACCACAAAGAGCGGCATGTAGCTCTCGCGGCCCAGGTATTCCAAGTCGACGACCATGCTGTCGAGCACCTCGGGCAGCGCTTCAACCGCGCTGTAAAGCTCGCTGGTGCCCATCCGCAAGCCATGGCGGTTGATGGTGGCGTCGCTTCTGCCGTAAATCACGCAGCCACCGCGCTCGTTGATTTTCAGCCAATCGCCATGCCGCCACGGTGCGCACTGCCCCTCGGTGCCAGGGTACATGTCGAAGTAGCTCGACAGGTAGCGCTTGTGGCCCGCGTCGCCCCAAAAGTACAGCGGCATGGACGGGATGGAATGTTTGCAGACCAACTCGCCCACCTCGTTGACCACTGGCTCGCCTTGTTCGTTCCAGGCTTCGACAGCGCAGCCCAGCAGGCGGCATTGCATCTCGCCGGGGACGAGGGGCAGCTCACGGTTGCCGCCGATAAATGCTCCTGCAAAGTCTGTTCCACCACTTATGTTGCACCACCAGATGTTGGGTGTCCCCAATTTTGCAAATTGAGCCGTGCCCCAGTTCTGCGTGTCTTCACTCAAGGGTGAACCGGTGGTGCCCAACGCACGGACTTTGCCCAAACCCGCCAATGCAGACAGGTCAACACCTGCCTTCATGCAATTGGCAAAGAACGCAGCACCCGCGCCAAAGTAAGTCACACCCAGTTCAGCAGCAAAGCGCCACAGCGTCGTCCAGTCAGGCGCTTGCTTTTCCCCCACTGCGTTCACGGTGGGGCCGGCGGGGTTGCCATCAAAAATGCAGCAGGTTGCGCCGAAGAGCAGGCCATTCAACTGCGCATTCCACATCACCCAGCCGGTCGAGCTGTACCAATGGAAGCGTTCACCCTGCGAGCCCCCACGGTCTCTCACTTCGTGTAGCTCCCTGCCCCCCGAGGGGGCCGTGCCTTGCTCGGGGCGGCCCAGCGCGGCGGCAGTCGGGTAGGTGCCATAGCTGCACGCAATGTCGTTGTGAAGCCCCTGCCCGGCCATCGCTACGATCATCGTGCCGCCATGGCCGTGCACGATGGGCTTGGGCAAGCCCGTGGTGCCGCTGGAATAGACAATCCAAAGTGGGTGCTCAAACGGCAACCAAACGGGCTCAAAAGCATCCACCTGCGCATCGTTTTGCGATGTGGCCGTTTCAAACGAAGCACGAGATGCCGTCGTTTGAATCAGTGCTGCATCGAGCCCCAAATCAGCCAATGTGATCACATGCGCGAGCGTGGGCAGCCCCGCGCACAGCTCGGTTGCCACCGCGCGGCGGTCCATGTCACGCCCGCCATAGCGCACGCCATCCACCGTCAACAGCACTTTGGGCTCGATCTGCTTGAAGCGATCCAGCACGGCTTGGGTTCCCATGTCTGGCGCGCAAATGCTCCAAACGCCGCCGATGCTCACTGTCGCAAAAAAAGCGACGATGGCCTCGGGGATATTCGGCAAATACGCCGCTACCCGATCCCCCGGCTGCACGCCCTGCGCACGCAGATGCAGCGCGAGCGATGCCACCTGCTGGCGCAGCGCGGGCCAGCTCAGCTCGCGCGCGGGGGCGACTCCCAGGCTCGTTTCGTTGTGGCTGATGATGGCGTTGAAGCCCGCTGCGTGCGCTGCATCAACATGGCGGAACATTTGCTGTGCGTAGTTGACCTGCGCACCAGGGAACCATTTCGCATCGAGCATTCTGGGGGCCGACTCAGCCTGCACCAAAACCGCTGTATGCGGCGTGGGCGACTGCAAATCAAAATAGTCCCACACGCTCTGCCAGAACGCGCTCAAGTCCGTCACCGACCACTGCCACAGCGCGTCGTAGGAGTCAAACGACAGACCCCGCTCGGCGTTGAGCCAGGCTTGGTACAGCGTGATTTGAGGGATGAAGGGGGCGACCACGGGTGAGTGAGTGGGAGTTGTTTGCATGATTCAGGTAAAAATTAACTCACAGGTTTATTTTACCGTGAATTCATTGGATTTTAACAAAATATGGATCAAATAGACTTCTAGCTCTCGAATAATATGTAAACAATGCTATTTTATATATAGCATTTTATGGTCAATGGATTTGTTGGACTCTGTTGACCTGCGTCAACACGCGCTTTTCTGCGCTGCCTAAAGTGACCCTCAACTTCAACAGGAGTCGCCATGCAACGCTCTACCGCCAGCCTTGTTCTTTTTCTCGGCCTCGCCATGTCCGCGTGCTCGCGAGATCCCGGCCCGCAGGTGCCGACCACTGGCGTCAGCCCCGCTGCCAGTGCTGACACCGGGGGCTCGGCCAAAGGCGACTTCGGTCCGCCGCAGGGTGAGCCGATCAAGGCGGTGCTGACCAGCCCACCGCTGGTGCCGCCCCCAACGGGCCGCAAGGCACCGGCCAAGGTGATCGTGGAGTTGGAGGTGCGCGAACTGGAGAAAGAGATCTCCGAAGGCGTCACCTACACACTGTGGACGTTTGGCGGCACGGTGCCAGGCAGCTTCATCCGCGTGCGCCAGGGCGACACCGTGGAGTTTCACCTGAAGAACCATCCAGACTCCAAGATGCCGCACAACATCGATCTGCATGGCGTGACGGGCCCTGGCGGCGGCGCGGCGTCCAGCTTTACCGCGCCCGGCCACGGCTCGCAGTTCACCTTCAAGGCCTTGAACGCAGGCTTGTACGTTTACCACTGCGCGACCGCGCCCGTCGGCATGCACGTGGCCAACGGCATGTACGGGCTGATCTTGGTGGAGCCACCCGAAGGCTTGACCAAAGTGGACAAAGAGTATTACGTGATGCAGGGTGACTTTTACACCGCTGGCAAATACCGCGAAAAGGGCCTGCAGCCGTTTGACATGCAAAAGGCCATTGACGAGCGCCCGACCTACGTGCTGTTCAACGGCTCTGAGTCGGCACTGACGGGTGACAACGCCATCAAGGCCAAAGTCGGTGAGACCGTGCGCCTGTACGTCGGCAATGGCGGGCCGAACCTGGTATCCAGCTTTCACGTGATTGGCGAGATTTTTGACAAGGTGTGGTTTGAGGGTGGCACCAAATTCCAGGAGAACGTGCAGACCACCTTGATTCCGGCAGGCGGCGCCGCCGTGGCGGAGTTCAAAACCGAAGTGCCGGGCACCTACGTGATCGTTGATCACTCGCTGTTCAGGGCTTTCAACAAGGGCGCATTGGGCATGATGAAGGTGGATGGCCCCGAGAACAAGGCGATCTACTCGGGCAAAGAAGTTGACTCCACGTACCTGGGCGACAAAAAGGTGGATCTGAGCAGCGTGGCCGTGGCCACCCGCGCAGCCGCAGCCGGCACCTTGAGTCTGGACATGCAGATCAAGGCCGGTGGTGCACTGTTCAACGGTGCGTGCTCGGTCTGCCACCAAGGCAACGGCGAGGGGCTGGCGGGCGTGTTCCCGCCCTTGGCGAAGTCTGACTACATGACCAGCGATAAGTCCCGCGCCATCGGCGTCGTGCTGAACGGCTTGACCGGGCCGATCAAGGTCAATGGCAAAGACTACAACTCGGTCATGCCGCCGATGAGCCAACTGGCCGATGACGAGGTGGCCAATCTGCTCACCTACGCGGGCAATAGCTGGGGCAACAGCTCCGGCACCTTTACTGCCGCCGAAGTCGCCAAGGTGCGCGCCAGCACGCCACGGCCCAAAGGCGCGGCGCATTGAGCGAAAGGGTGTGGTGATGAGACGTGAACTACGCGCTTGGGTTACTGGAATGGGGTGGTTAATTGCAGCGACGCTGGCTGTAGCGCAGCCTGCTAAGCCGACCTATCGCGCGATCCCTGGCGGCACGATCAAGACACTGCTGCCGCCTGACGGCAAACAGGCACCCGTGACTGTGGCTGATTTCTCTATGCGCGTGCTGCCGGTGACGCACGCTGAGTTCGCGCGGTTCGTGCAGCAGCAGCCCCAGTGGCGCAAATCCAATGCAGCCAACAGCAGCTTGGCGGACAGTCAGTACCTTAAGTCTTGGCCTACCGACATCTCCCCCAACAAAGCGCAAAGATCGCTGCCCGTCACCGACATCAGCTGGTTTGCCGCCGATGCCTATTGCCAAAGCGAGCAAGCCCGTTTGCCCACCTGGCATCAGTGGGAATACGCTGCGGCGGCCGACGACAAGCGCAACGATGCGCGTACCGACCCGCTGTGGCGCGCGCGCATTTTGAATTGGTACGGGCAAACTTCCCGCGCCTTGCCGGCAGTAGGACTCACCGCAAAAAATGTTTACGGTATTCGGGACTTGCATGGCGTCATCTGGGAGTGGGTCGATGACTTTGGCGCGCTGATGGTCAGTGGCGACAACCGCACCCAGGGCGACCCGGACACCCTGCAATTTTGCGGCGCAGGCGCGCTGTCAGCCACCGACCGGGAGAATTACCCGGTGCTGATGCGCATTGCCATGCTGTCGTCGATGGGTGCTGCCAGTACCAACCGCAATATGGGGTTTCGATGTGTCAAAGACGGTCAGCCCGTCAAAGGAGTCCGCCGATGAACGCTGTTCGTACCCGCCCCAATATGGATGGGCTGAGATTGCTCGTGTGCGCCCTCGTCGTGATGTCAAGCCTGACAACAGCGTGGGCCGCACCGGAATTGCCGCGCAACTCCGTCTATCAGCTCAATGTGCCACTCACCGACCAGGACGGCAACCGTTCGAACTGGCGCGAAGGCACCCCTGGCCCGCCTGGCCCACGTATTGTGAGCATGTTCTACACGCGCTGCGAGTACGTCTGCCCGATGTTGTTCGAAGGCATTCGAAGCCTCGAGTCCAGCCTGCCGATCAGCGCACGGCAACATTTACGCGTGGGCCTTGTAACTTTGGATCCGGCACGCGACGACGTGGCCGCACTCAAAAAAACCGCTGACCAGCGAGCCGGTGATCCATCGCGCTGGCGCGTCTACCGCACCGACGAAGCGGATGTGCGCAAACTGGCGGGCTTGTTGGGCATTCAGTACCGACGCATGAGCGACGGTGAATTCAACCATTCGACCGTGATGATTCTGCTGGACACCCATGGCGTCGAACTGGCTCGCACAAACCACATTGCGAAAGCCGATCCGGTTTTTCTGAAGGCGGTGCTGAAGGCGACGCAAGCCGCTCAAGTCGCCACACAGTGAGCATGGCTTCTTAATTGTCGAGTGTTGCGCGCAGCTCAGTTAGGCCCGCCCTTGCGCATAGCATCCATGTCAGCCTGCGACACCATGCCCTTGGACTGCTTCATCGACTTCCACATCGCCGAGTGGTAGGTGTCGTATTCGCGGCGGGAAATCATGCCATCACCATTCGTGTCCATCGCCATCATGGCCGGGGTGTTGGCATTGGCCATCGGTGCCGGGGTCATGCCTTTTCTAGTGTCCACTTTCATCTGCGCCTTGTCTGCAGTCTTTTGCTCAGACGTGCTTTTCTGCCCGCTGATCTCTTCCTTGGTGGCCGTACCGCCAGCAGCCTGTGCGAATGCTGCGCTTGAAACCAATACCGCAATGGCGGTCAATAAAACTTTCTTCATGTGAAAACTCCAGTAATCCGGGCAAATTTGCCCTGTCTCAATTCTTCACGCAGCAGTTGATTTGGGATGTAGGACAAGTCGGCTTGCGGGTGTCAGTCCATAGCCTGCATTCAACAGCGCCTCTTCTCACGTATCAGGGTTTGTACGGTTGTTCAACTATTTTGTACAAGCGTTTAATAGATGATGCTGATTGCTTCAAAAGCCGCCCTGTCCGCCACGGTATTCCGACCCGCGGCGCGCTCTGGTGCTTTTGTGGCGGCGGAACGAACTGATCGAAAGGCCGACATCTTGTTGGCCGCAGAGAAGCTGTTTGCACAGCGCGGCTACCACGCCGTCACGATTCGCCAAATTGCGCAGGAGGCTGGCGTTCCGCTGGCTTTGGTGAGCTATTACTACGGCCCCAAGCAGGCTTTGTTTCAAGCGATTTTTGAGCATTGGAACAGCACCATTGAAGAGCGAGTGGCGGCTCTGCGTGCGGTGCCGCTGGAAGCGTCCAACCCGAACACGCTGCCTGCCATCATCGACGCCTTCATCGGGCCGGTGCTGCGCCTGCGTGCCAGCAGCGAAGGCGAGTATTACGCCTTGCTGGTGGCGCGCGAGCTGTACCACGCGTCCGACGAGGCGGATCAGGTTCTGCGTGTGTTTTTTGACCCACTGGCGCATGCGTTCATTGATGCATTGAAGCTCGCGCTGCCGGGCTCACCGCGCGGGCAGGTCGCCTGGATCTACCAATTTGCACTGGGTGCCTTGCTGCATCACATCAGCGATAGCCGGGTGGTGCGCCTTTCGCGCGGCGAGAACACGCCCAGTGATCCTGCTGCTGCATTGTTGCTATCGAAGTTCATTGTCGGCGGCATTCGTGCTGCCCTGTCTGTTGCCACCCCCTCCATCATTGCCCCCACCGTTCCATCCAACAAGAGGAGACTCAAGCCATGACCCACACTCTCATCAACCGCCGCGCAGTTCTTGCATCTGTCGCAGCCGCTTCAGCAGGCATTGCCTTGCCCGCGTTCGGTCAAACCACCAAAGTCGTCTTCGGCTATACCGCGGTCGGTGACTTCCTGTCCGTGCTGGCCGCCGTTGAACAAGGCTATTTTGCAAAACGCAACCTGGACGTAGAACCCAAATTCATTCCGTTGAACTCGACCATTCCTGCCGCAATTCAAGCAGGCTCGCTGCAAATTGGCGGGCCAACGCCGTCTGTGTTTTTGCAGTCGGTGGACGGTGGGCTGGACCAGGTGGTGCTGGCTGGCGGCGGCGTTTTGTCCAAGACCTATACCGAGCTGGCTGTTGTGGCAAGGGCGGGCTCGGGCATCAAGGCACCGCAGGATTTCATCGGTAAAAAAGTCGGCGTGCCGGGCCTGGGTGCGCTACTGCATGTGACGTTTCGCCAGTGGCTCAAAGTCAATGGGGTGGACTGGAAGAAGGTCAATTTCATTGAGACGCCCTTCCCGCAACACGCTGATTTGATTCGCGGTGGCTCGATTGACGCGGTGGTGACCGGCGGAGGTTTCTTGGCACGGATTGTGGAATCGTCCACGGGCTACGTGGTCTCCTACTACACCACCTTTTTGCCCGAAGGCCAGCCCACCATCGTGCACGTGGCCACGCGTGAATGGGTCAAGGCCAATCCCGCCGCCGCCAAAGCGTTTGCGCAAGGCGTGGTGGAAGGTGCGGCGTTTGTGAGCAACCCGAAGAACGATGCGGCGGTGCGCGAGTACGCCGTGAAGTACCTGAAGACCCCCGCCCCATTGGCCGCCAAGATGCAGATCTCAACCCCCGGCGCGGTAGTGACCGAGAAGCAGCTGAACTGGTGGGTGGGACTGATGAAGGAGCAGGACATGCTGAAGTCCACACCCAATGTGGCGCAGTTGTTGGTCAAGTAATTGACCCTCAAGCGATGCTGTTGGCCTTTGAATCGCTTGCCGTGCACTTGGGCGGACGCGAGAGCCTCTCGCCCACCTCGTTCACGGTGGCGCGCGGCGAGTTTGTCTGCATCATCGGGCCTTCAGGCTGCGGCAAGACCACGCTGTTGCGCGCAGCGGCGGGCTTCGTTGCACCCAGCGGCGGTTGCGTCAAACGCAATGGCCAGGTGGTCACACAACCATCGCGCGAAGTGGCGTTTGTGTTCCAGGACTATGGCCGCGCGCTGTTGCCTTGGCGCTCAGTAGCGAGCAATGTGAGCCTGGCGTTGGAGGCGGCGGGCGTCCCGAAACCTGAGCGCCCGGCGCGCATTCAAGCGGTGCTGCAAACGGTGGGCTTGACGGACCATGCGGACAAATTTCCGATCCAGCTCTCCGGCGGCATGCAACAGCGAGTGCAGATTGCGCGTTGCCTAGCGCAAGAGCCGGATGTCATCATGATGGACGAGCCCTTTGGCGCGCTGGACGCGATGACGCGCGAGAGCCTGCAAGACGAGGTGTCGCGCCTGGTGCGCGAGCAGGGCTTGACGGTGCTGTTTGTCACACACGACCTGGAAGAAGCGATTTACCTCAGCGACCGGGTGATTGCCCTGCGCACGGGCCCGACTGCCGACAAGCCGAGTTTGGCGGCGATGGTGGAGGTGAAGATCCCGCGTCCGCGCGATCAATTGCTGACCAAAGAGGCCCCTGAATTCCTGCGCCTGCGCCGTGAGCTGTACGGGTTCTTGGGGCATCACTGATGGCTAGCTTTCTGCGCCTCGCACGACCTCTGGTCTTTCCCGTTGCGTTACTTGGCGCGCTAGAGTGGTTCGCCCGCACCGTCGGCAAAAACAGCGATGCGATTGCGCCGCCTACCACAGCCGTCGCCGCTTTTTGGCAAGCGCTCATGTCCACTGGCGAGGGCTCGATCCTGCAAGCCACCGCGTTTACGCTGGGCAGTGCTGCGGCGGGTTTGCTGATCGGCGCACTGGCAGGCATCAGCCTGGGGCTTGTGATGGGCCTGTCGCGCCGGGCCGCGCAGACGAGTTTTTTGACGGTAGAGGTGCTTCGGCCCATTCCCTCGGTCGCGTTGATTCCGCTGTCGATGCTGATCTTCGGTTTTGGCTGGTCCATGGAGATCGCCGTGGTGGCGTTTGCCTGCCTGTGGCCGCTGCTGATCCTCACCCAAGCGGCGGTTCAGCAGGTGGAGCCGCAGTTGCTCGAAGTCGCGCACGCGCTGAGGTTGCGACCATGGAGCCGCGTCGTCAAGATCGTGCTGCCCGCCATCGTGCCGCGCCTGTTTGTGGCGCTGCGCCTGGGTGTCGCCATCGCGTTGGTCGTCGCGGTGACGGTAGAAATCGCCGCCAACCCCAGCGGTATGGGCTATGCGCTGATCATCTCGCAGCAAAGCATGGCACCCGACTTGATGCTGGCCTGGCTGTTCTGGATTGGCGTGGTGGGTTACGTGATCAACGCCGCCACGCTGGCCCTGCAACGGGCCATAGCCCGGCGCATGGGTGACATCCTCCCGCACGACATCCTTCAGGGCGGAGTTTCCCGATGAAGTCACTCACCGGGCAAAGACTGCAAGGCATGCTGGAATCCATCGCGCTGCTGGTGCTGATGCTGGCCCTGTGGTGGCTGGCCAGCCACTTGCAAAGGGTGAGCAAGGTGTTT
>JANNFW010000284.1:0-3868 GCA_031380235.1 Rhodoferax sp.
ATTACTTCGGTTTGCCATGGCCCTGCTACGGCACCCCCGCTCTCAAGCACCCAGGGTCACCTAATCTGTATGACACCTCCAAGCACGTGATGGAAGGCGGCGGTAATTTCCGCGCCAACTTCGGCGTGGAGCGAGAAGGCAAGACGCTGCTGGCAGAAGATGGTTCGCATTCCAAAGGTGCAGACATCACCACCGGCTACCCTGAGTTTGACCACATCCTGCTGAAAAAACTCGGCTGGTGGGACGACCTGACGGAAGTTGAGAAGAAAGCGGCTGAGGGCAAAAACTGGAAGACCGATATGTCGGGCGGCATCCAGCGCGTCTGTCTGCAAGTGCACGGCGTGCATCCATTTGGCAACGCTAAAGCACGCGCCACGGTGTGGAACTTCCCCGATTCCATTCCGCAGCATCGCGAACCGCTGTACGGCAACCGCGCCGACCTGCAAATCAAGTACCCCACGCATGACGACAGAAAAGCCTTTTGGCGCATGCCCACTTTGTTCAAGACGATCCAGGCGAAAAACATCGCTGACAAGGTGCATGAGAAGTTCCCATTCGTGCTGACCTCTGGCCGCTTGGTCGAATACGAAGGCGGCGGCGAAGAGACTCGCTCCAACCCGTGGCTGGCTGAGTTGCAGCAGGAGATGTTTGTCGAGATCAACCCGGCAGTTGCATCTGCCAAAGGCATCCGCAACGGCGAGCGTGCCTGGGTATCGTCGCCCACAGGGGCACGCCTGAACGTGCAGGCGCTGGTGACTGAGCGCGTCGGGCCAGACACGGTCTTCATGCCCTTCCACTTCTCGGGTCGCTGGCAAGGGGCCGACATGTTGGCTTTCTACCCGAACGGCGCGGCGCCGGTGGTGCGTGGCGAGGCGATCAACACCGCGACGACCTACGGCTATGACTCAGTCACCATGATGCAGGAGTCGAAGACGACGATCTGCAACGTAGAAAAAGCATAAGGAGAACAATCATGGCAAGAATGAAATTCGTCTGTGATGCAGAGCGTTGCATCGAATGCAATGGCTGCGTGACCGCCTGCAAAAACGAAAACGAAGTGCCGTGGGGCGTGAATCGCCGTCGCGTTGTCACGTTGAACGACGGCGTACCAGGGGAGAAATCGATCTCGGTCGCCTGCATGCATTGCAGCGACGCGCCTTGCATGGCGGTGTGCCCAGTTAACTGCTTCTACCGTACCGACGAAGGCGTGGTGTTGCATGACAAAGACGTTTGCATTGGCTGCGGCTACTGCTCTTACGCCTGCCCGTTTGGCGCACCGCAGTTCCCGTCGCAAGGCACGTTTGGCGTGCGCGGCAAGATGGACAAATGCACCTTCTGCGCGGGTGGCCCCGAGGCCAATGGCAGCCAGGCCGAGTTTGAAAAATATGGCCGCAACCGCCTGGCCGAAGGCAAGCTGCCAGCCTGCGCCGAGCAATGCTCGACTAAAGCGCTGCTGGCCGGTGACGGCGATGTGGTCGCCGATATTTTCCGCAACCGCGTGTTGAAACGTGGCAAAGGCGCTGAAGTTTGGGGCTGGGGCACGGCGTATGGTTCCAAGCAGGCGGGCCAACCCCCAGCAGGCGCACCCGCGCCAGCAGGCGCACCAGCTCCGGCGGTGAAATCATGACCCGCATCCGCACTCGCATCCTTAGCCGTACCCTTGGAGCAACTGCCGCCATCAGCATCGCGATGGCCCTGGTAGCCTGCGGCGACAAACCCCAGGCCATGAACCCTGGCAGCGCCAGCAAGCAAGACACGGCCGCCTTCGCGGGCACGGGCAGCGCTTACATGGACAAGGGCTGGAAGCCGGGTGACAAGGCGAGCTGGGAGCAGCACTTGAAGACCCGCATGCAAAACGGGCAGAACGATTACACCAAAGCGAATTGATCGGAAAAATCTCATGGTTCGGTTCATGTTTCGGAAATTTGCGACAGCGCTTCTTCTGGTCACTTTGGGCGGCATCAGCTTGGCAGCGGATGCCCCGGCAGATCAGGTTCCCGCTGCGCCAGCCAACGCGCCAGGCGGTATCCAGAGTCAAAATATTTTTGATGTCAAGCCAGATGCCAGTGACCAGCCCGGCTACGCCAAGCAGTCCAACGCCGAGCGTGCCAAGGTGCAGCCCGGCAACAACGCGCCAGTTTGGCGTCAGGTGGGCGAGGGTAAAGACGGCTACAGCAGCCTGCCCAAGAGTGAGGCCCCTGAAGCCGGTAACCTGATTCAGCCGTTCGTGCAGTACCCTGGCTCCAAGTTGACCAACGCAGGAGAGGCGTGGCGCCAAGTGCGCAACAACTTCATCATCCCGTACGGCGGTGCGCTGCTGTTGATCGTTTTGGGAGCCATTGCACTGTTCTACTGGCGCAAAGGCATGTTGATGCAGCATTCGCCCGATACAGGCCGCAAGATCGAGCGCTTCACGCCTTTTGAGCGCTCTGCCCACTGGGCCAATGCAATTGCGTTTTCGATTCTTGCGATCTCCGGCGTAGTGATGGCGTTTGGCAAATTCTTCATCCTGCCGGTCATCGGCAGCACGCTGTTTGGCTGGCTCACCTACGCGCTGAAAAACATGCACAACTTTGCCGGGCCGGTGTTTGCCGTGTCGCTGGTGGTGGTGTTTTTTACCTTCGTCAAAGACAATTTCCCACGCACAGGTGACTTGAACTGGCTGCTGAAAGGCGGCGGTTTGCTGTCGGGCAAAGAGGTGCCCTCGCATCGCTTCAACGCGGGTGAGAAGGTGGTTTTTTGGGGCGGCGTGTTTCTGCTGGGCTTGATCGTGATTGGTTCGGGCTTGGTGTTGAATAAGCTGGTACCCGGTTTGATTTACGAGCGTGGCACGATGCAAATCTCGAATATGGTGCACGGCGTCGCCTCATTGTTGATGGTGGCAATGTTCATCGGACACATCTATATTGGCACGCTGGGCATGCAGGGCGCGTACAAGGGCATGGAGACGGGCTACGTCGATGAAGCCTGGGCCAAAGAGCATCACGAGCAATGGTTTGACGACGTGAAGGCGGGCAAAATTCCGGCGCAACGCACGCCCTTGCCTGTAGGCAGTTTGGCAGGCGGCGCTGCGGTGGCGGGTGGCTCGGTACAAATTTAAGATGGAATGCGATATGAAAAAGCTGTTTGTTTCCTTGTTCATCATCGGTGTCTCCTGTGTAGCATCGGCCAAACTGCCGGTACCCGTGTTGGACGATGCCGCCAAAGCCAAAGCCGCTGAGGCCGCTGCCAAAACTGCGTGGAGCGGTAAGTTGGAAGGCTTTTTGCTGTGCAAGTCGATGGACAAAGCGGCGGCTCATTATCAGAAGACGGCTGCTGCAGCGGGTAAAACGACGACGCCTGTGGTGACTACACCACCCTGTGCGGACCCTGGCGCGTTTGTCTATCCGCCTGTCGCCGCGCCTGCGGTTGCCGCTGCACCAGCGGCGATCCCAGCGGCTCCAGCGACTGTGCCCGCTAAGAAGTCTTGAGCGTCCCTGCGCTGCGAGCGCAAGGCTTGTCCCGCACACCTGCTTCGTCACGTTCACAGCCGCCCTATGATGGCGGTGTGAAACATCTTCAGTTGCCCTCACTCAAGCCATTTTTGACACAGGCCAAAGCGCCGCTGACCTCAGACATCGTCGCCATCAACGAGTTTGGCGAGCCCACCACTGTCTCCATCCCGGCGGAGCGGGCACTCACCTTGTACGTCGATAAGCGCGAGCTGGTCACTTTAATGACACTGGGCGCGCACCCCGAGTTGCTGGTGCTGGGCTATTTGCTCAACCAGCGGCTGATCACGTCAGCGCAAGACGTTGAATCGATCACCGTCGATTGGGAGGTTGGCGCTGCCGCCGTCAAAACGCGCAGCGGGATTGTCGACATCGAG
>JANNFW010000229.1:0-8519 GCA_031380235.1 Rhodoferax sp.
GCTCCATTTAATTGGGGTCAGATTCCAATTATTTGGAACCGTCGTTTATAGAACACGGCGGCTTTCAAATTTAATTGGAATCTGACCCCAATTAAATTTGAAAGCTACCGACTCGGGCAGTTTTCCAAGAGATGCTCTCCAATTGTTGTGACGGTTTTATTATCGCACCCTGCCCAGAACCGATACGCCACAATCAGCACGCGGAATTACCATTTGTATTGCTGCTTGACAGCGAAGACTCTGGAGACACCCGATGAAACCACGAACTGTGTTTGAATCAACATGAGCCGCAGCAGCAATTGCGCCGTGCATTCGGTAGAGCACGTCGTCTTTTCTGTGCCAGATATCGAGATTGCCAAGGCCTTCTACACAGCGTTCGGGCTGGACGTCAAACGCTCGCATGAGCGACTTGATCTTTACACCCATGGCCATCCGCACTGCTGGATGAGCGTGATTGCCAATGGGAAGCCGAAGGCCTTGCAGTACCTCTGCTTCGGCATCTATGAACGGGATGAAGCGGCTTTCAAACAGAAGATTGATGCGCTGGGCATTGGCTGTGCGGCGCACCCGATGGCGAACACGCAGGGCCTTTGGCTGCAAAGCCCGGAGGGTGTCGTCATTCAGTTGATCGTGGCCAACAAAGTCTCGCCCAGCCAAAAAAGCGCCCATTCATGCGCCCCGCCCGCTGGCCCGCCCAGACGCTTCGGCTCCCATGCGCACACAGTCCCAGAAAGTGCTGCCACGATGGCTGTCGCATGTATTGCTCTTCACGGCGGACGTTGGTCGAAAAATCCAGTTTTGCGAAGATGTCCTGGGGTTGCGCCTGTCAGACCGCTCGGGCGACCTGGTGGCCTTCATGCACACGCCGCACGGCAGTGACCATCATCTGCTGGCCTTTGTGAAATCAGGCAGTGCAGGTCTGCATCACACCAGTTGGGACGTGGGCAGCCTGGACGAAGTGGGCGAGGGCAGCGAGCAATTGCGCGCGGCAGGCTACACCGAGGGCTGGGGTGTAGGTCGCCACGTGCTGGGCTCCAACTATTTTTACTATGCCCGCGACCCCTGGGGCAGCTTTGCCGAATATTCGTTTGACATCGACTTTATCGCCCCCAGCATGGATTGGAAGGCGGGTGACTTTGCGCCCGAAGACTCGTTTTATCTGTGGGGGCCCGCAGTGCCAGACTATTTCACGGTGAATACTGAAAGCCCGGCGGCGTGATTGAGTGAGTAAGTGGATTGATAGCGCTAGTTTGCTATATTTAATATAGCTTATTATGCATATTATTCAATGGCTAGAGCCTTGTTTAATTGATATTTTAAAGGAAAAAGACGATTTTTGATTATAAATTAACCCACAGGTTAATTTATAACGGAATCATCGGCCTCAGGCCTTCGCAAAAAACTCCAGCAGCTCCGTCTTGCGCGCATACGCATCGCTTTCGCCCATGGCAATCAGCGTCTGCACAAAGCCGGGCTCAAACAGCAAATAGCTCGCCAGCACGCCGCCGCCGCCATTCAAGATGCCCAGGCCGCTGAGCGCGTGGCGGGTGGCGGTGGGCAGCTCTTTGATGTGTTTGAGGGCGAGGTCATCGAGCGATTGCGTGGGCGATATGGCCATCACCTCCACCGGCTTGTAGGGCAGCGCGTTGGCGGCATCGCGCGGCATCTGGTTCAGCGTATTGGTGACGCGCAGGGTCTGCTCGACATCGGCGTGCAAGGTGTCATGGAACACGCTGGCCATGGTGTGGCCGAAGATGCTGCCCAGGGTCGTACCGCGCAGCGCGACGGCTGATTTTTGCGCGGTGCTGACCGTTGGACGCTCTGGCTGACCCACGCCAACCACCAGAATTTTGCGTGCCCCCAGTTGCATGGCGGGCGACAGCGGTGTGATTTGGCGCATCGAGCCATCGCCAAAAAACTCGCGCTGGCCGTCCACCCACAAGGCTGTGGCCGGGAACAGAAACGGGATGGCGCTGGAGGCCATCAGATGCTCGATGGTGATGGTGGTGAACTCCGCGCGCCTGCCGGGCCGCGCCCAAGGGCGAAACGGCGCGCCTTTGGCGGCTTGGCAAAACGTCCAATGCACGCCAGTGGAATAGCTGGATCCCGTCACCGCCACTGCAGTTAGCACTTGCGTGCGCAGGGCTTCTTCAATATTGTCCAACGAGATGCCTTTGTGCAGCGTATCGACAAGGGGCATGTTGTCCAGAATAGCCCCGTTGGCACGGGCGTGGCGTGACAGGCTCCAGGCCACGGCGAGGCGGTTGAACCGTACCCAGGGCGAGATGTTCAGGCGGTAAACGTGATCAGACCGCAGTTCGCTCCAGAATTTGGCCAGTTGCTCAAACGCGACCAGGCCTTGGGTTGCCCACGAAGCGAGACAGGTCGAATTGATGGCGCCTGCCGATGTCCCTATCAGCAACTGGAAAGGAAAACCCTTGGACAATTCGGGGTTCAGCTTCAATATGGATGCCATCGCGCGCAATACACCCACCTGGTAGGCCGTGCGCGCGCCACCGCCCATCAACACCAAAGCGGTTTTAGGCTGCGCGTAGTGGCTCAGCCCCGAGGTGATGATGGTGTCCAGGCTCATGTGAGCAATTGTGTCGCGATGTTAGAGTGAACTGCAAGCTTATCCGCGAAAACACCTAGCCAAGAATGATCAACAACACAACACGCCGGGAACTCTGGCTCCTGCTCACGCTGGCGGGTATCCAGTTCACCCACATTCTTGATTTTATGATCATGATGCCGATGGGGCCACAGTTCACCCAGCTGTTTGGCATCACCGACGCGCAATTCGGTCTGCTGGTGTCGGCTTACACGCTAGCGGCGGGCGCCTCCGGGCTCGCCGCCTCGGCCTACATTGACCGGTTTGGCCGCAAGCGGCTGCTGCTGGTGCTCTACAGCCTGTTTGCCCTGGCCACATTGGCCTGCGCTCTGGCCCCCACTTATGGCAGCTTGATGGTGGCGCGCATTGCCGCAGGTGCTTTTGGCGGCGTGCTGTCGGCGCTGTCGCAAACCATTGTGGGTGATGTCATTCCGTTTGAGCGCCGAGGCCGAGCCATGGGCATTGTGATGACCGCGTTTTCTGCCGCGTCGGTCGCAGGCGTGCCGACGGGCTTGTTTTTATCGGAGCGCTTTGGCTGGCATGCCCCGTTTTTTGCGATTGCTGCGCTGTCGGCAATCTTTGCCATTTTTGCAGCGGTGACTTTGCCTGTACTCACCGATCATCTCAAAAGCTCCCAACGCTCGTCAGCACTGCAACGTATTGGTGCGGTGCTGGCGGATCGCAATCACCTGAAGGCGTTTGCGTTTTCTGCGCTCTTGATGTTTGCCGGGTTCACCACGGTGCCGTACCTGGCGATGAACTTGCAGTTCACGGTGGGTTTGCGTGCTGACCAGTTGCCGTATGTTTACCTGTTCGGTGGCGTTGCAACCCTTGTCACCGCACGCGTGTGGGGTTCGTTAAGTGATAGTTGGGGCAAGGTAGCCACGCTGCGCATGCTGGCGGTGTGTTCCATCCCGGTTATGTTTGCCGTCACTCTGTTGCCGCCTGGCACTGCGTTGTGGATTATTTTTGTGTCCACCACCTTGATCATGATCTTTATGAGTGGCCGCATGATCCCCGGCATGGCGATCGTGACATCCGCTGCCCACCCGGAATTACGGGGCACCTTCATGAGCCTCAATTCAGCTGTGCAATCCGCTGGCATGGGTGTGGCGGCATTTGTGGGCGGCAGCCTGATCAGCCGAAATTCGCAAGGACAGTTACAAAATTATTGGATGACAGCGCTGGTGGGCAGTATCGCCAGCCTGTTGGCCATTTGGCTGGTGGGGCGGCTGGATTTGCGCAACGCCGCTCAAAAGCGACCAATTGCAGCCAACAATGCGGAAAATTTAGTGGCGAAATAGCGGTCAAATAGCGGTCAAATTTGGCGATTCTTGCGCATTTGTGCTGTCATCACAATTACACGCAAAAAAGCTATTGCATTTACGTCCCATCGGGCGCATAGTGAATTTGCCAGTTTGTTTCTTTCAACCCGTTCATTTGGAGGCCATCTATGAACTTGACGATCAGCGGTCATCATCTCGAAGTTACCCCAGCGCTCAGAAATTACGTCACGACCAAGCTTGATCGAATAACCCGACATTTTGACCAAGTGGTCGATGTCAAAGTTCTCCTAACGGTTGAAAAGCAAAAAGAGAAGGAACGACGGCAGCGCGCCGAATGCAATATCCACGTCAAAGGCACCGACATGTTTGCTGAAAGCTCGCATGCCGATCTTTACGCCGCCGTGGATGATCTGGTCGACAAGCTGGATCGCAAAGTGGTTCGCCACAAAGAGCGCGTGCAGGATCACCACCACGACTCGGCCAAACGGTTGATCCAGTGATTGCAGTCAGCGCGCAGTAATGCAGAGCCATTTGCGTGGCGATTTCGCGACGTAAATCGGTGTGAAATCTGACAAGGCTCCCTAAAAACTGCTGATAAGCCTTGCCCCAAGCCGCTCCAAACCGTGAGCGGCTTTTTTCTGGGCATAATCTTTTACTCACCATGAATCGACTTGCCAGTATTCTCCCGGCCTCCCAAGTGCTCGTAGGCGTTGACGCCAGCAGCAAAAAGCGTGCTTTTGAAGAGGCGGGCCTGCTGTTTGAGAATCTTCATGGCTTGGGCCGGGCCTTGGTTACAGACAGCCTGTTCTCCCGTGAGCGCCTGGGCTCTACCGGCTTGGGGCACGGTGTAGCCATCCCGCATGGTCGCATCAAAGGCCTCAAATCCCCCATGGCCGCCGTGCTGCTGCTTGAGAGCCCCATTGGTTTTGACGCACCCGACGAGCAGGCCGTCAATCTGTTGATCTTCCTGCTGGTGCCTGAAGCGGCAACGCAAAAGCACCTTGAAATCCTGTCAGAAATTGCCGAATTGCTCAGTGATGCAGCCCTGCGCGCCAAGCTGTGCAGCAGCGCCAGCGTCGAAGATTTACATGGGCTGATTGCGGGCTGGCAGTCGGCACAGGTGGCTTAATATTTTCGGCAGGCCGCATTGAAGCCTACCGTTGTCAGCGCCGATGTCCTGTTTGAAGCATTTCGCAGCCGCCTGAAGTGGGAGTGGCTTGCGGGCTTGGGGGCCTCGGAGCGCAAATTTGACGAAGTGGCCGTGCGCGCCGCGACGTCGGGTGCGGATCTGGTCGGCTACCTGAACTACATCCACCCCTACCGAATGCAGATTTTGGGGCCGCGTGAGATCATCTATCTCACCAGCGCCACGCCCGAGGATTGCGCGCGGCGCATTTCACGCATCGTCACCCTGGAGCCGCCGGTGCTGGTGCTGGCCGATGGACAAGTGGCCCCCGACGATCTGCTATCGATGTGCGAGCGGGCACAGCTGCCGATGTTTGCCACGAAGGAGTCGTCGGCGTTTGTTATCGACGTGCTTCGTTCCTACCTGTCGCGCCATTTTGCAGACCGAGCATCTATTCACGGCGTGTTCATGGATATTCTGGGCCTGGGTGTGCTGATCACGGGCGAATCGGGCATGGGCAAAAGTGAATTGGGGCTTGAGTTGATTTCTCGCGGCAACGGCTTGGTGGCGGATGATTCGGTCGACCTTTACCGCATCAACCAGACCACCATCGAAGGCCGCTGCCCCGATTTGCTGCAAAACCTGCTGGAGGTGCGCGGCATTGGCTTGCTGGACATCCGCGCCATCTTCGGCGAGACGGCGGTGCGACGCAAAATGCGGCTCAAGCTGATTGTTCACCTGGTGCGCCGCGAAACCATGGAGCGCGAGTACGAACGCTTGCCCTACGAGCCGTTGACGCAGGACGTGCTGGGCATCCCCGTGCGCAAAGCCGTTATTCAGGTGGTGGCTGGCCGCAACATCGCGGTGCTGGTGGAGGCGGCGGTGCGCAACGCCATTTTGCAATTGCGCGGTGTGGACACGTACCAGGAGTTCGTCGAGCGCCACCGCAAGGCCATGGACAGCGGCAGTTAATACATCCGAAGCTAATCCTGCGACGCCAATTTAAGCGCTGTGCGCGCGAGGGTTCTTAGGCCGATTGACGCAGTTGTCCTTTACACAATGCGCGTACAGGCTCAGGGCGTGGTCTGCAATCGCGAAGCCTTTGGCTTTGGCGACGTTGTGCTGGCGCTTTTCAATCTCGGCATCAAAAAACTCCTCCACCCGTCCGCAATCCAGGCACACCAGGTGGTCATGGTGCTGGCCCTCATTCAGCTCATACACCGCCTTGCCGCTCTCAAAATTGCTGCGCGTCAAAATGCCAGCCTGCTCAAACTGCGTCAACACCCGGTACACCGTGGCCAGTCCCACGTCCGAGCGCTCCAGCAGCAGCACGCGAAACACGTCCTCCGCCGTCATGTGCCGCTGCCCGCCTTTCTGGAAAATCTCCAGAATCTTCAGCCGTGGCAAAGTGGCCTTCAGGCCGGTGCTCTTGAGTTCGTCGATGTTGTCCATGGCGGTGTTTATAGCTCAGTGACAGGGGGCGATGCGTCAGGTCTTCAAAACAAGCCCAACCGCTACAATGATCTGATCATATCGCTGTAGACAATCCATGACCATGCAACTCGTTTTCTCTTCGTCCCCAGCTCGTTTGTGTCGTTTGGGCCTGGCGGCTTTGGCCTTGTCAAGCCTGGCCGCGTGCGGAACCTTCAACGATGCCAGCGGCCGCGTGGCAGGCATTGTGTCGCCCTACAAGATCGACATCGTGCAGGGTAATTTTGTCTCTAAAGAACAGGCCGAAGCGCTTAAAGTCGGCATGACCCGCGCGCAAGTGCGCGACATTTTGGGCACGCCGTTGTTGGCCAGCATGTTCCATGCAGATCGCTGGGATTATGTTTTTACCTTCAAGCGCCAAGGCGCACAGCCGCAGGCGCGCAACGTCAGCGTTTACTTCACGGGTAACACGCTGGCGCGATTTGAGGCTGACACCTTGCCCACAGAAACCGAGTTTGTTGCCACACTGGATTCTGGTCGGCGCGCGGGCAAAGTGCCGGTGTTGCAAGCCACTGAAGAGAGTCTCGCCAAGTTCGCACCAAGTTCGAAGGCCCCCACGGCCGCTGACCCTCAATCCTTGCCTGCGTTGCCAGAGCGCTACCCGCCGCTTGAGCCTTCTAACCGATAAACCGGTAAACCGTTTACCCGTTGATCGTGCGCGCGAGATTCCAATAACCATGGCACACACCATCGCAGTCGCCGGTGCGTCAGGGCGTATGGGGCAGATGCTGATCGCCGCCATCCGCGCTGCAGACGATTGTGAACTGACCGGTGCGCTGGATGTTGCGTCGAGTCCCGCGACGGGTCACCCGGCCTTCGTAGGCGGCTCGTTATTGGTTCAGGCCGATCTGCGCTTGGGTCTGGCAAACGCCAAATCGCTGATCGATTTCACCCGCCCCGAAGGCACCCTGGCGCACCTGAAAGTCTGCCGTGAACTGGGTGTGAACGCGGTGATTGGCACCACGGGCTTCAGCGACGCGCAAAAGCAAGAGATCGCCGTCGCTGCCAAAGACATCGCCATCATGGTGTCGCCCAACATGAGTGTGGGCGTGAATGTCACGCTGAAACTACTGGACATGGCCGCGCGCGCGCTGAACTCGGGCTACGACATCGAAATCATCGAAACGCATCATCGCCACAAAGTCGATGCGCCTTCGGGCACCGCGCTCAAAATGGGCGAGGTGGTGGCAGCCGCGCTGGGGCGTGACCTCAAAGGCCACGCCGTTTTTGCGCGCGAAGGCGTCACGGGCGAGCGCGATCCGCTGGCGATTGGCTTCTCGGCTATTCGCGGGGGCGACATTGTGGGCGACCACACGGTGATGTTTGCAGGCATTGGCGAGCGCATCGAGATCACCCACAAATCGTCCAGCCGCGACAGCTACGCCCAAGGTGCCTTGCGCGCGGTGCGCTTCTTAAGTGACAAAAAACCAGGCTTGTATGACATGTTTGACGTGCTGGGGTTGAAATGAACTGGGTTGATCTGCTTAATCAAGGAGACGGTGTCACTAAAACCGTTGCGTTGCTGCTGTTGGTAATGTCCGTCAGCAGTTGGGTCGTGATTTTGTGGAAAGGCTGGCTGTTGCACCGCGCCAAGGGCGATGTGGCGCGCAGCACGGCCGCCTTTTGGCAAGCGCGCTCGATTGACGAGGCACGCCCCAAAGTGGAGGCGTTTGACCGTGCGGCGCTCGTCAGTCCTTTGATCGCTGCTATCAAGACGGAGCAAGGCGACACGCTGGCGGCAGCGGGCGACAAATCTCAGCAGCTCACCCGCGTCTTGCGTGATGCGCTGCACCTCGTGCTACACAAGCTGCAATTCGGCCAGGTGTTGCTGGCCACCGTCGGCTCCACCGCGCCTTTTGTCGGCCTGCTGGGCACGGTGTGGGGCATTTATCACGCGCTGATCGGCATCTCCAGCGCCGGGCAAATCACCATCGACAAAATTTCCGGCCCGGTGGGCGAGGCGCTCATCATGACAGCGGCGGGACTTGCGGTGGCGATCCCGGCG
>JANNFW010000330.1:0-3245 GCA_031380235.1 Rhodoferax sp.
CCTGGCAATTTGCGCTGGGGCTGTTTCTGCTGCTGGTGATCCGGTTTTTGCCCAATGGCCTGGGGTCTTTGGCGGATCGATTCAAGTTCAAGCGTAAGGTCTGATCTGGCGATGCACGCGCAAACTTCCCCATCTTCCCCAGCCGGTCAACCGGTTCTTTCGGCGCGCGGCCTACAGCGCACTTTTGGCGCCGTGGTCGCTGCGGCAGATGTCAACATCGACGTGGCCGCCGGCGAGCGTCTGTGCCTGATTGGCAGCAATGGCGCCGGCAAAACGACATTCGTCAACATGATCACCGGCTATCTGAAGCCCAGCGCTGGGCACATCTTTTTGGGCGGCGAAGACATCACCCAGCGATCGCCGCGCGAGATTACCCGCCGGGGCGTAGCGCGCTCGTTTCAAATCCCGCAGCTTTGCTTGCCAATGACTGTGCTTGACAACATCCTGACCGCGCAACATTGCGGCAGCGACCATGGCAATGAAGTACGGCAGTTCTTCAAAAACGCGCGTGATCAAGACTCAATCACCGCAGCCATGGATTTGCTGGCGCGCTTCGGTCTGGCCCACCATGCCGAGCGCCCCGTTCTGGAGCTTCCCGGTGGTGTGCGCAAGCTGTTGGACATTGCCATGGCACTCACCGGCCATCCGCGCGTGCTGCTGCTGGATGAGCCCACCAGCGGTGTCAGCGCGGATGAAAAATTCACCACGATGGACACGGTGATGAAGGCCATTGAGCGAAGCAGCGGTCAAACCCCCGTGACGGTGATTTTTGTCGAGCATGACATGGACATCGTGCGCCGCTACGCTAGCCGTGTCGCGGCGTTCTACAGCGGGCGTGTGCTGGCGGATGGCCTGGCTCAGGATGTGCTGAACAACGCCGAAGTGCAACGCTACGTGACCGGGTTTGCGCCCAAACCGTCAGCCGCACAAGAGGTGGCCGCATGATCGCACTCGAATCCGCTCAAGTCTCGATTCAAAACGTTGAAGTGCTGCGCCGCTTTTCCATTCGCATTGAGGCCGGTGCGATGGTCGGCCTCATCGGCCGCAACGGCGCTGGCAAAACGACGGTGATGCGAACCATCATGGGTCATCTACCGCTGATCGGCGGCAGCTTGAAGTTCGATGACATCGACCTGACAAGCGCTTCGCCTCACGCCCGAGCTGCTTTGGGCATTGGCTACATGCCCGAAGACCGGGGCTTGGTGCCCGAGCTGACGGTCGAAGAAAATATTTGCCTGCCGTTGTGGGTGAACAAGACACTGGCAGCGAGCGACAGGCTTGACTTGGTCTACACCGTGCTGCCGGAACTGAAGGACATGCGGGATCGCCGAGCGATGCTGCTGTCCGGCGGGCAGCAAAAAATGGTGGCACTGGCGCGGGCTCTGTCGGTGGGCACCAAGCTCTTGTTGCTGGACGAGCCGTTCGAAGGTGTCGCGCCCGCGCTGTCGCAGCGGCTGTCGGAGGTGGTGGGCAAGATGCGCGGCAGTGGCTTGGCGGTGCTGATCAGCCAATCCGACCTGAACCACTCGCGCGACCTGCTGGATGCTGAAATCGTGATTGAACGTGGGGCCAACGCCAAAGCCTGAAGTCGCCAGTGCTTGCAGGCACCGGTTCGCTAAGTTCAAAGCCAAATTCAACCGAATTTGTGTGAATTAGTTACGCGCACTTTACCTAGCGTTCACGGATTCTGACACCTGGCAGGCTTAAACTGGAATCCGCGGGCGCGAGCGTACGTGAAACGCGTCGTCAAATTTGTGTTCTTGGTGTCATTGAACTAACTTTGACGTTTCGTACCTAAACCTTGCCGCCAAGGAATGTGCGGCCACTCAGGAGTTACAAATGAAGAAAATTGTTGTGTTATCGCTGTTGTCCGCCATTGGCGGTGTTTGCGCAGCCCAAGAGACGGCCCGCGTGATCTCAAGTACGCCAGTGATAAGCCAGATTGCGGTGCCGCGCCAAGTTTGCTCGAACCAGCAGGTTCAAGTGCAGTCGCAAAAATCTGGCGCGGGCGGCATCATGGGTGCGGTCGCGGGTGGCGCGATTGGCAACTCCATCGGTGGCGGCGATGGCCGGGCTGTGGCGACGCTTCTGGGCATTCTGGGCGGTGCCATGCTCGGCGACAGAATTGAAGGCGGCGGGCAAACCCAAACGCAAAATGTTCAAAATTGCACCACGCAGACCTTTTACGAGAACCGCACCACCGCCTACAACGTGGTCTACGAGTTCAACGGCAAGCAATACTCGGTGCAAATGCCGCAGGATCCTGGCCCGACCATCAGGCTGCAAATCACGCCCGTTGCGGCATCTGTGCCTGCCCAGCCGGTTCAACAATATGCGCCGCAAGTCCAGTCGTCCGTGCAGTCTGACACCACGGTCTATGTGCCGTTTGAGTCGGCTCAACCCGTGCAACCTGTTGTCACCCAATACGTTCAGCCGCAGCAAGTGATTATTCAGCAGGCGGCGCCTCAAGTGGTGTATGCCGCCCCGCAAGTCGTCTACACACGCCCCTATCGTCCTTACTACCCGCCCATTGGGGTCAATCTGAACCTAGGATGGTCTAATGGCGGCCATTGGAATCACGGGCACGGATACCGCTACGGGCGCTGATTCCAAACGGTCTCAGTGCCTGAAGTGGCGCACCCCGGTTAGCACCATCGCCACGCCGCACTCATTGGCGGCGGCAATGACTTCTTCGTCACGCATGCTGCGGCCGGGTTGAATCACACAGCTTGCGCCTGCGTCCACCACCACATCCAATCCGTCCCTGAACGGGAAAAACGCGTCACTCGCGACCACCGTGCCTTGCAGTGACAACTTGGCGTGCCCCGCCTTGATAGTGGCGATGCGCGCGGAATCGAGGCGGCTCATCTGCCCGGCACCGACGCCCATCGTCATGCCGTTGGCGCAGAACACAATGGCATTGCTCTTGACGTATTTGGCGACATTCCAGGCAAACAGCAAATCTTGAAGTTGCTGCTCAGTGGGTTTGATGTTAGTCACCACTTTCAAATCAGCTACCGTCAACTCATGATTGTCCGCGGTTTGCATCAGCAGACCTGAGCCTACTCGCTTCACGTCCATCGCATTCAGCCCACGTTCCCACGCGCTCTGGCCATCGGCTGAACTTTTGAATATCGGCAGGTCATTCTGCAAAATTCGCACGTTGACTTTGGACTTGAATACCGCCAGCGCCCCGGGGCTGAAGGCGGGTGCCATCAGCACTTCCACAAACTGTTTTGATATGT
>JANNFW010000339.1:0-3919 GCA_031380235.1 Rhodoferax sp.
GCCCGCCCTGCCCCATCCAACCTGGCGCAGCGCAACTCGCCCCCACCCCGCGCGCAGCCGCCCCGCGCCACGCCGTCCCCCCTGATGTCGGTGGCTTTTGTGCTGCAAACGCTGGCAGAGCTGCGCACGCCAGAATCCATCGTGGTGGAAGAAGCCCCCAGCGCCCGGTCTGTCATGCAGCGCTATCTACCCATCACGCAAAGCGGCACGTTCTACACCATGTGCAGCGGTGGCCTGGGCCACAGCATGCCCGCCGCCGTGGGCGTGGCGTTGGCCCAGCGCCACAAAAAAGTGATTGCACTGATAGGCGATGGCTCCGCCATGTATTCCATCCAGGCGCTGTGGAGTGCCGCACAACTCAAGCAGCACATCACCTTCATCATCTTGAAGAACCGCCGCTACGCCGCGCTGCAAGACTTCGCGCCCGCATTTGGCTTCAAGCCGGGTGAGGTGTTGCAAGGCACAGACCTGCCTGACATTGACTTCACTGCACTGGCCCGCGGCCAAGGCTGCGCAGCAGTCACCGTCAGCGACCCGGCGCTACTGGCAGAGGTGTTGCGTGATGCACTCGCCGCCGCCCAGCCCACGCTGGTCGAAGTGGATGTCGCATAGCAGCGCTTTTCTGGAACACCCCCCATCAAAAAAAGATCAAACTATCCGAGACACACCATGACCTTGCTTCAAAAAATCAGATGGACAACATCCGCTCTCCTTGTTGGAATCAGCACACTGCTGCCGCTCACCGCATCCGCCCAGGCCTGGCCAGCCAAGCCGATTCGCCTGATCGTCAACTTCCCACCCGGCGGTGCCGCCGACCAGATTGCGCGCGCCATCAGCGTGCCGCTGCAAGAGGCCCTGGGCCAGAACGTGGTGGTGGACAACCGCGCCGGTGCGGGTGGCAACATCGGCGGTGAAGCGTTGGCCAAAGCGCCACCGGACGGCTACACGCTGCTGCTCACCTCAGGCGGCCTGGTGTCGATCAACCCGGCGATTTACCCCAAGATGCCGTTTGACCCGACCAAAGACATCATCCCAGTCGCCGCTGCGGCGCGTGTGCTGGTGTTTCTGGAGGTCAAGGCCAGCCTGCCCGTGAACGATGTGCGCGCCTTCATCACCTACATCAAGGCCAACCCCGGCAAACTGAGCTATGGCACACCTGGCAACGGCTCATCGCCGCACCTGGCAGGTGAAATGTTCAAGGACATGACGCAGTCTTTCGCCGTGCACGTGCCCTACCGTGGCGCGGCCCCGGCGATGCAGGACTTACTGGCAGGCCAAGTGGACTTCATGTTCGACCCCGGCATCGGGCTGAACCAGGTGCGCGCGGGCAAACTCAAACTGCTAGCCGTGGGCAGCCTAAAACGCTCACCCCTATTCCCCGATGTGCCGACGCTGGATGAAGTCGGCCTCAAAGGTTTTGATGCCGATACCGTCTTCGGCTTTTATGCCCCTGCCGGGATGCCCGCAGAAATCGTTGCACGGTTGAACCGCGAGATCAACAAGATTCTGGGCACCCAAGCCGTGAAAGACCGCATCGCCGCATTGGGTGGCGAGGTCGCCCCCATGACACCTGCGGAGTTTGCGGCCAAAGCGCAATCTGACACCGCGCGCTTCGGCAAACTGATTCGCGAGCGGCGCATTGTGGGGGATTGAACTGCAGGCCCTTGAAGCCGGGAAAAATTGAAGGTCATTCAAGAGAGTTGAATCTGGCGCAAAGCTGCTGCCGTATTCATAACAGCCGCTAAACACATCTCGGTGTTGGCTGTTATTTCAACTCAACTTCAAAGGTTTTCTCATGAAAATTTCTCGCAAACTTGCCTCCGTCTCGCTGGCTGTCATGCTTGGTCTGGGCGCTGCATCCTCTTTCGCAGAAGTCATGGTCGGCGGGGCATCAATGCTTCCATCCAAAGACATCATCGACAACGCCGTCAACTCCAAAGACCACACCACCCTGGTCGCCGCTGTGAAGGCCGCTGGCCTGGTTGACACACTGAAAAGCGCTGGGCCTTTCACGGTATTTGCACCTGTGAACGCGGGCTTTGCCGCCTTGCCCGCAGGCACGGTAGATACCTTGCTCAAGCCCGAAAACAAAGGCATGTTGTCAGGCATCCTGACCTACCACGTGGTCGCCGGCAAGATGGACGCTGCGATGCTGACCAAAGCCATCATGGACGGCAAAGGCACCGCCACGTTGAAGACAGTCGCAGGCGGCACTTTAACGGCCAAAGCATCTGGCGGCAAAGTGATGGTCACCGATGAAAAAGGTGGCACCGCCACTGTCACCATTGCTGACGTGTACCAGTCCAACGGCGTGATTCACGTTGTCGACAAAGTGCTGTTGCCTAAATAAATCAGCCAAATAAACCAGCAAAGTAAACCCGCCCAATAAAACATCGATACACGGCCATGCCGCCCGGGCTTTCAAAGGCTCGGGCGGCATGTTGCTTTGGGGGCACGTGTTGGGAATAGCGCGGTCGCTGCGACAACCAAGACGGCGTCTATATGCTATTACTTATGTAGCTTATTATGCATATTTTACGAGGGCTAGAGGCGTATTCAATTCCTATTTTTGGCATTTCCTCTTAATTTTCGTCGGTAATTAACTTATAGGTTAATTTTTCTCTTCAAGGGACTGCCACGTACCCGTGCACTTCAACGGCGAATACCCACACGCCACGCTCAGCCATCCCAGCGGACAGTTGCTTTATTTCTCCAATTTTCAGAAAATACTGAAATCACAGAAATTAAAAAAAGACGCGTCAAATGAACTTACCCCCCCTCACCCAGCAATTCGTGATGCACTTTGGCGAAATGGGCAGCCGTTGGGGCGTTAACCGCACTGTGGGGCAGATTTATGCACTGCTGTTTGTTGCAGCGAAGCCGCTGAATGCGGATGAAGTGGGCGAGGCGCTGGCGTTTTCGCGCTCGAACGTGAGCATGGGGCTCAAAGAGCTGCAATCGTGGGGCTTGGTGAAGCTGATTCACTTGCCCAATGATCGGCGCGAATATTTTCAGGCCCCTGAGGATGTTTGGGCAATCTTCCGCACACTGGCGGCTGAGCGGCGCAAGCGCGAGATCGACCCTACGCTGTCGATGTTGCGCGACGCGCTGATGGAGCAGCCCAGCGTGGCCGAAGACATCCACGCGCAGGCTCGCATGAAGCAGATGCACGAGTTCATTGAGCGCATGACCGATTGGCTGGACGATGTGCAAAAGATGGACAGTGACACGCTGGTCAGCCTGATGAAGATGGGCTCCAAAGTGCAAAAGTTGCTGGAGATGAAAGACAAGGTGAAGAACGTGTTCTCACCCGCGCAACCAGTCACCGTTGTAGCCCCAACGGAATTCTGAGGAGCCTGATATGGACGCGCTAGACCCCCTCATCCTGGCCCGCATGCAGTTTGCGGCCAACATCACGTTTCACATTCTGTTCCCCACCATCAGCATCTCGATGGGCTGGGCGCTGCTGTATTTCAAGACGCGCTTTGTCGCCACCGGGCAGCAACACTGGATGGACGCGTACCAGTTCTGGATCAAAATTTTTGCGCTGACGTTTGCGCTGGGCGTGGTCAGCGGCATCACCATGAGCTTTCAGTTTGGCACCAACTGGCCGGGCTACATGAACACGGTGGGCAATGTCGCTGGGCCGCTGTTGGCGTATGAGGTGCTGACAGCCTTCTTCCTGGAGGCGACGATGCTGGGCATCATGTTGTTTGGTCGCGGGCGGGTGAGCGAGCGGGTGCACACGACAGCCACGCTGCTGGTAGCGTTTGGCACCACAATGTCCGCCTTCTGGATACTGGCGCTCAACTCGTGGATGCACACGCCTGCGGGGTTTGTGATGATCGACGGCAAGGCGCATGTCACCAGCTGGATGGAGGTGATCTTTAACCCCTCATTTCCCTATCGCCTCACGCAC
>JANNFW010000372.1:0-1900 GCA_031380235.1 Rhodoferax sp.
GTAGCCTGGCATTTGCGGCAGGCGTGGTGGCTCTCTGCCCAGCTCGTCGCCCGCCTGCACCACGGTGCCAACCCGCCGCGTGATCACGTTGCCAGGCTCTACAAATGCGATGTATTCGCTGGCCGCATCATTCATCGCCTCGTGCCCCATCCGCACGAACTCGTCAATGTAAAACTGGTAGTTGGTGAACAGCACAAAGTTCTGAAAATGTTCAGGTGCCGTGCCGGTGTAATGCCGCAGGCGGTGCAGCGAGTAGTCCACCCGCGGCGCGGTGAAGAGCGACAGCGGCTGCGCGTCGCCAGGGCGGCTGATGTAGGTGCCATTGGCGATGCCGTCGTCCATCGCGGCGAGATCAGGAAGGTCAAACACATCGCGCATGAGCTGGCGCCGCGCGGGGGTCAAGCTGCCTTCAATATGGTCATGTTCGGCGAACGAAAAATGCACCGGGATAGGCTGCGTGCTGGTGCCCACCTCAAGCTCCACCTGGTGGTTTTCAATCAACAGGCGAAACTGCTCCAGGTAGTAATCTGCATATAAATCCGGCCGGGTCAGCGTGGTCTCAAACCGACCTGGCCCTGCCACAAAGCCGTAGCTAAGGCGTGCGCTCTCAGACGTGTTGCGTCGCGACACGGTATCGGTCTGCACCCGCACAAACGGGTAACAGGCGCGCACGTTGCCCGGCAGCGTCTCCCCCGCCACATAACGCTGCATGGCACCGCGCAAGTGGTTCAAGCTGGAGTCATAAATCTCCCGCGCCTTGGCCAGGGCGGCGGCGGGGTCGGTGAAGCGGGACGGGGCGATGAAGGTGGGAAGGTAAGGCATGCGGGGATTGTTTCACACTGCACGCACAGCAGCCACCCAGCCGGCGCAACGCAGCCCGTCCACTGGCCGCAGCACACATGAAGCGCCCTACTAACCACAAATGTAGTAAATTAGGTGTTTTTTGGCGACTCACTGCAACATAACGAGGAAAATATGCCTATAGCTCTCGAATAATATCAATAGTTTGCTATTGTATTTGATAAACCCTAAACGCACTCATACGTCTCAAACCAAATGGCTCGTGGCTATGGCGCAGTGCCGCCACACAGCAGCAGCTCATTAGGCCCCTCCCAGCCAGTGTCGGTGTTGAATCTCGACAAGGCCACGGCCATTTCGTCCCAGGCGCGTTGCTGTATTTCCATGGGGCATTGGGTCAGCATCTCGATGATGGGTGAGCCCGCCGCGCGCACGAAGTTCACGTAGTGTTGGCTGCTGGGTAATTTAAACGGTGCGGCGACGGCCTGCACGGTGATGTCGACAAAGCCCGCCTCACCCAACAGCTTCGCCAGCAAACCTGGCTGGCCCAGACTGAGGAGCGAGCCAGGCTCCGCGCCCACGGCAGGCGGCAGGCCCGCATAGCGCCGGGCAATCGCCATGGTGATCGTCAAACACGGGTTTTGCGGCGGCGCTGAAAACACCACCGCACTGAACTGCCCGCCCGGCTTCAGCGCACGCCGCACCTCTGTCAACGCCAGCAACGGTTTCGCGCAAAACATCAAGCCCAGGCGGCAAACGGCGGCATCAAAGTTGGCGCCGGCCATCTCCAGCGCCTGAGCGTCCGCCACGCGTGTGTGCACCTGCGCAAAGCCGTGTGCCTGCGCGTTGCGCGCGGCCAGGGCGAGGATGCGCTCGGATAAGTCGGTCGCCAGCACATGGCCCGTTACGCCCACGCGGCGTGCGATGTCGAGGGTTTGATCGCCCGCACCCGCAGCGATGTCCAACACGCGGGAGCCCGTGGTGATACGCGCTGCATTCACCATGGCCGCCGTCACGTCGCCCAGCCAACTGCGGATGACATCGCCGTGGTCGTTCCAACCTGCGGCTGCTTTGTCCCACGGATTGGATAGATTCGGCTTGG
>JANNFW010000438.1:0-1959 GCA_031380235.1 Rhodoferax sp.
GGCAGCGGGGCCGAGCCGCTGGCGGCCAGCTTGGTTTGATCCAGCCCGAGGCCTGTCAACACTTTTTTGGCGACGATTTTGCCGATCAGCGGGATGCCGAGCAGGCGGTTGAGCTTGGCGGGCGGCATTTTGGTGAACACGCCCTGCTGAAACTTGAGCCACAGGCGCGGCACCGAGATGAAGATAGTGGGTTTGGCGCGGTTCAAATCGGCCACAAATGTATCGAGTGAATCTGCAAAGAACACGTGCATCTTGCCGTCGCGCATCGACAGGCATTCGACAAACGAGCGCTCAAACACGTGCGCCAGCGGCAGGTACGACAGCGCCCGTTTGGGCACACTGGCGCCCAAGGTTTCATCCATGCGGCCCGACACGCCATCTATCGCTGCAGCAATGCGCCCAAAGCTGTGCATGACGCCCTTGGGCTGGCCCGTGGAGCCCGAGGTGTAGATCAACATGGCGATGTCGTCCGGCTTGCGCGCAGGCTTGCCGGGTATCGGGGCCGTTTTGGCGGTGATGGAATCCCAGGTGTCGTAATCGGTCTTGGGTGCCAATGGGAAGGCGATGCGCAGCAGGTGGGCCGGAACGCCAGGCACCTGCTTGGGCCAAGAATCGAGCTTGCCGACGAAAAGCATCGAGGCACCGCTGTGCTCCAGCACGTACTTGACGGTATCGGCACCCTCGGTGGGGAAGATCGCCACCGTGGTGTAGCCGGCCATCCAGATCGCCAACTCGGCCATGAAGAAGTGAGCGCAGTTTTTGGACAAAATTCCGATGCGGGCGCCGGGCTCAAAGCCCAGCGACTTGAGGTGCGTGGCCATGCGCCGCGCTTGATCCATCGTCTGCTTCCAGGTGTAGTCCGTCACCGCGCCGTTGCCTGCGGCACCCAGCGGCTGGGTGAGGTAGATTTGATCGGCGCGGTTTGCTTCGTGCTCGTAAACGTAGTCGAGAAGTGCTTTATGGGCGGCCATGGTGGGTTTCCTTGTTTTCAGAGTGCTGGCAGTTGGATCGAATGCGAGTTTCAGTCTAACGGGTTGAAACCTTCAAAAGAGCATTT
The DNA here is from genome assembly GCA_031380235.1 of Rhodoferax sp. Classification (GTDB taxonomy): domain Bacteria; phylum Pseudomonadota; class Gammaproteobacteria; order Burkholderiales; family Burkholderiaceae_C; genus JANYCG01. Next base: position 1,058 of record JANNFW010000438.1, read on the forward strand.
TGAACCTAGGACTGTCCCTATGTCAGCTTAGGTAGCCTTCTCGAAAAAGCGCCCCCTTTTTCTGCAAAATTAGCTTGAAGTTAGCGCGAAATCAGCGCGAAATCAACTGCGCCAGCTTCACGCTGGCAATCAAGCCCACGCCGTTTTGTGCGGCAAAGGTGCGGGCGTTGTCGGTGAAATCATTCAGCGCCACCAGACAGCATTCGTGGGCGCTTTGAGCGTCTTTCAGTGCAACCAGCTCTTTGAGCGGCTCCAGGCCCTGGGTTGCGGCCTTCCAGCGGCGGGCACTGACCAAGGTGGTGCGGCCACTTTTTTCCAGCTTGAAATCGGCCGCGCTTGCCTTCGCAGCCAGTCGCGAGACGCTGTAGCCTTGGCCCTTGAAGCCCTGCTCCAACGCGTTGGCAAAGTCGCTCCAGCTCATGCTGCCGGCTTGGGCGAGCGCCGCCTGAACTCGCTCAGGATTCGGCGCGCGCAGTTGCCGCCAGGCGGCGATGCAGCCAATCACGAAGAACGGAAACCCGCCCAACACGCCGTAGATCACGTATTGATCGGGTAAGAGCGCCTTGGAGGCCAGGCCAAACAGCGCGACCAGCGCAAAACTGAACCACCAGGGAGAGCGCAACAAAATCGCAAAGAGCGATTTTTCGGCCATTTTGAATTTCATCGATTGGACTTGAATGATTTGAGGGTTTCGAGTGATTTGGACAGCAGCCGACTGTTTTACTACATTTGTAGTCAGACAAGGCTGTTTTTCGACTTGTAGGCCCTATTTTAGCGATTTTTGACCCAATTATAAACAATATTGGCCTCTAGCTCTCGTATAACATGCATAGACAGCTATATTAAATATAGCATCTCGAAAGCTTCACCTCGCGCTCAACGCACGGATGAATTGAACTTCT
>JANNFW010000476.1:0-2002 GCA_031380235.1 Rhodoferax sp.
GCGTACAGCGCGTTGCGGCCCTCTGCGGTTTGGTTTTTGTGAAAGACCGGCCAAACCGGCAGCGCAGTGAGCTGCTCGCCCACCGTCACCGAGTCGCCGAGTTGCTGCTGCAACTGTGCGCGCGTCAACGTGCCAGCCTCAACGGGGTGGGGCAGCAGCCCAAAAATGCAGACCACAAAAAGCCAGAGCCGCAGCAGCGGTTCAATCTTTGAAAGCAAACGCATATTGCAAAAGATTCTGACAGATGACCTGCTCAAACCCGCGCAAGCTGTGTTCCGGTTTGAGAATTTGTCACCCGCAGATGACTGGGGTAACTACCAGTTTTCCAGAGAGTTCAGGCAGGCTTTGAACGTGTTCCAAAGATCGCCGTGCCCACGCGCACCATCGTGCTGCCGCAGGCGATGGCAGCCTCCAGGTCTGCCGTCATACCCATTGAAAGTGTGTCGAGGGTTAAAAAATTAACCTGAGGGTTAATTTTCGGCGAAATTGGTAGTTTTGACGCATTTATATGATTAAATAAGGCTCTAGCTCTCGTAAATGATGCATAAACAGCTATTAAATTAATAGTATTTTCAGGGATACACATCAAGCCGCGAAGCTCGAGCCGGGGCAGCAGCGCCACCTGGGCCGCCAGCGCTGCGACCTCATCGGGTGCCACGCCAGACTTGCTCGCCTCGCCATCGATATTGATCTGGATGCACACCTGCAACGGGGGCAAATGCGCGGGTCGCTGCTCGTTCAAACGTTCGGCGGTTTTGAGTCTGTCCACGCTGTGCACCCAGTCAAAATTCTCAGCGACAAGGCGGGTTTTATTACTTTGCACTGGGCCAATGCAGTGCCACGTAATTGGCAGATGGCGAAGTGCGGTAATCTTCTCTACGGCCTCCTGAATGTAGTTCTCACCAAACGCGGTTTGACCTGCGTCAAACGCGGCTTGTACCGCATTGGCGCCAAAGGTCTTCGAAACTGCCAAAAGCGTGACATCGTGCACACGTCTTTGCGCCTTGACGCAGGCGGCCTCGATTCGAGCCTGCACCGCTTGGAGATTGTCGGCAATCATGGTCATAATCCTCCCGAGCGTATCAAACCTTCGAGGTATTTTGTGGATATCACCCAACTCCTGGCCTTCAGCGTTAAAAACAAAGCGTCTGACTTGCACCTGTCGGCCGGCCTGCCGCCGATGATTCGCGTGCATGGCGACGTGCGGCGCATCAACGTGGAGGCGCTGGACCACAAGGCCGTGCACGCCATGGTGTACGACATCATGAACGATACGCAGCGTAAAAATTACGAGGAGTTTCTGGAGATTGACTTCTCTTTCGAGATCGAAGGTCTGGCCCGCTTTCGCGTCAACGCGTTTAACCAGGAGCGCGGCGCGGGCGCGGTGTTTCGAACCATCCCCAGCAAAATTTTGTCACTTGAGCAGCTCAATGCGCCGAAGATTTTTGCCGATCTGGCCCTGAAGCCACGCGGCATGGTGTTGGTAACCGGCCCCACGGGTTCCGGCAAATCCACCACGCTGGCGGCGATGGTGAACTATCTGAACGAGACCGAGTTTGGCCACATCCTCACGGTCGAAGACCCCATCGAGTTTGTGCATGAATCCAAAAAATGCCTCGTCAACCAGCGTGAAGTGGGGCCGCACACTTTGAGCTTTGCCGCCGCGCTGCGCTCGGCTTTGCGTGAAGATCCAGACTGTATTTTGGTCGGCGAGATGCGCGATCTGGAAACCATTCGCTTGGCGATGACGGCAGCGGAAACCGGCCACTTGGTGTTTGGCACGCTGCACACTTCCAGCGCCGCCAAAACGATTGACCGGATCATTGACGTGTTCCCGGCGGACGAAAAAGAGATGGTGCGCGCGATGCTGTCGGAGTCGCTGCAAGCGGTGATCTCGCAGACGCTGTGCAAAACCAAAGACGGCTCGGGCCGCGTGGCTGCGCACGAGATCATGCTGGGCACCAGCGCCATCCGCAACCTGATCCGCGAAGCCAAGGTGGCG
>JANNFW010000496.1:0-16497 GCA_031380235.1 Rhodoferax sp.
GTCAAGCAGCGACTGGTTGCCGAGAAAAAAGAGTTGGCATCGCGCATCAGTACCAAGGGCTATGGCTCGGCAGCGGCGTTGGTTGCCACAGGCAAAGACGATTCGTCTGACGCGCTGGATCGGCGCATTGAGATGGTTGCAAGGGCGTGTACCTGAGCGTCAGCGCGAGCGTCAGCGTGAACGTTAGCCTGAACGTTTTTCTGCGCCAGTTACTGCGGCGGCTTGCTGCCGCTTGCAGCCTTGCAGCGTTCAGCGTTGCAGCCACCGCGCAAATGGCCGAGGCACCGTTGCTTCGGATTGACACAGGTGCCCACAGCGCGCCATTGCGCGCGATGGATGTGGACTTGCAAGGCCGCTTTGCTGTCACCGCCTCGGAAGACAAAACCGCGCGGATTTGGGATCTGTCCAACGGCCAGCTTTTGCAGACCTTGCGCCCGCCGATTGGCGCAGGCAACGATGGTCGGCTGTTTGCCGCAGCCATCACACCCGACGGTGATACCGTTGCTGTGGGCGGCTGGTCGCCCGACAACGATGTTTATCTGTTTGACCGCGCCAGTGGCAGCATGGTGCAACGCCTGTCCGGCCTGCCCAACACCATTACCCACCTGAGTTTTTCGCCCAACGGTCAAATGCTGGCCATTGGGCTGTGGGGGAAGCATGGCCTGCGAATGTTTGGCAGCACATCACGATGGCGTGCAAGCCAGGAGCTCGCGAGCGACGCAAACTATGAAGGCGAAATTTACGGAACCCAGTTTTCTCCCGATGGCAAACGCCTGGCCAGCGCGAGTGTGGATGGAAATGTGCGCCTGCATGACGTGTCTGAAATGCGCCTGAAGCTACTCCACAGCGAACGGCCAGGCAGTAGCGTGGGTGGGGCGACTCAACCATTTTCAGTGTCATTCTCACCCGATGGACGTTGGCTCGCCGTAGGCTTTGCAGACAAACCCGTCGTCGCTGTTTTGCAGGCCGACAACCTGAAATTTGCCTTTGCTCCCGCAATGGATGCCAAGACCGAGGGCAGCCTCAGTGCGCTGGCATGGTCTGTCGATGGCCGCGAGCTGATGGCGGCGGGCACTTGGACGCGTGCGGATGGCACGCACGGGCTCAAACGTTGGGCCAACGCCGGGCGAGGTGCTGCCAGTGAGCTCAGCTTGTCCCGCAACAGCGTGGTGGCTTTGCGCGCGCTCGCCGGGGGTCGCGTGGCCTATGCCGCAACCGATCCTGCTTGGGGTTTGTTGCCTGGAACAATGGCTGCGAGCGCTGTCACGCAGACATCCAGCAGCGGATTGATCGATTTCAGGGGAGCCCGGGACAGCTTTCGGCTCGCACCGGATGGCAGCGCAGTGGCATTTGGCTCCGACGGAAAAAAACCAAGCACCATCAAGCTGGGCTTTGACCTGCGGGGCGCGGCCTGGATCACGCCTGCAACTGCTTGGCAGGCCGCACGCCCAGGCAGCACGGGTGCGCAGATTTCTGACTGGATGGACAGCCTGTCGCCCAAGCTCAATGGCCGGCCGTTGGCGCTGACGGACGGTGAAACATCAACCAGCGTGGCGGTTGCAAGCACCGGCGGCGGTTTTGCCCTGGGAACGAGCTTCTACTTGCGCTTCTACAAGGCGGATGGCAGCTTGGCGTGGCGAGTTGCCGCCCCCGCAAGCACCTGGCTGGTGAACGTTTCCAACGATGGCAGGTGGGTGGTGGCGGCTTTTGGTGACGGCTCGATCCGCTGGTTTCGCATGCGCGACGGTGTTGAAGTGTTGGCGCTGCTGCCGCACGCCGATCAAAAACGCTGGGTCGCCTGGACCCCTCAGGGCTATTACATGGCAAGCCCTGGCGGCGAAGACTTGTTTGGCTGGCACATCAATCGTGGCGCGGCAGCAAAGGCTGATTTCTTCCCAGGCTCGCGCTTGCGGGCCAGCTTTTACCGCCCCGATGTCATCGCCGCCCTGCTGGACACAGCGGACATTGACGCGGCGTTGCGCGTGGCAGGCTCCGCGACGACGGTGGCCGCTGTGGCAGTACCTTTATCAACGGCGTCCATCGACCTCAAGATACCGCCCGTCGTCACGGTGCTGTCACCCAAAGATGGCGGCAGTTTTTCGTCGCGCGAAATCACTTTGAGCGTGTCGGTGCAAACGCCTGCGGGTGCGCCGCCCGTCAGCCTGCGTGCGCGCGTGAACGGCAACAACTTTGAGCTGCCGCTGGCGCAGGCCAATCAATGGACAGGTGCACGTGATCTGGTCGTGGAGGCAGCGCAATCTCCAGCGCCAACGGGTACCCGGCAAGTTCGGTATGAGCAGCGAATCACCTTGCCGGCGCAGGATGTTGACTTGATGCTGTTCTCAGACAACCGCAACGGCTACTCCACACCCGCCATGGTGCGTCTGAAGTGGACGGGAGGTGCTGACTCCGCAACGGCTGCACCAAAAACTCAGACGGCATCGCCCCGCCCCACCCTCAGTGCCGCCGATGCGGTGGAGGCCGCACTGCGGCCCGCCCTTTACGTCTTGGCAGTCGGCATCAGCAAGTACCGGGACGCCAATATTCAATTGGCGTTTGCGTCCAAAGACGCGTCTGACTTTGCCAATATCTTCAAACTGCAGGAAAAGCAGCTCTACCGCAAAGTGGAAGTCAAATTGCTGACCGATGCGAACGCCAAACGCGACGACATCCTGGACGGGCTGGAGTGGATCCGCCGCGAGATGACATCGCGCGACGTGGGCGTTGTTTTCATGGCCGGGCATGGCATCAACGACAGCGACGGCGTCTATTACTATCTGCCACAAGACACCGACACCGACAGACTCAAGCGCACCGGGGTGATCTTCACCGAGATCAAAAACACGCTGGCGGCTCTGCCCGGCAAGGCACTCTTTTTCGTGGATACCTGTCACTCTGGCAATGTGCTGGGTACGGGTCGGCGCTCCGTCAACAATGACCTGACGGCAGTGGTCAATGAGCTGTCCAGCGCAGAAAACGGCGTGATCGTGTTTGCCGCTTCTACGGGGCGGCAGTTCGCGCAGGAGTCGCCGGAATGGGGCAACGGCGCGTTTACCAAAGCGGTGATTGAAGGCATGTCTGGCAAGGCTGACGTGGGCCGTACGGGCCGCGTCACCCACAAGATGCTGGATCTCTATGTGTCAGAGCGCGTGAAAGCGCTGACACGCGGCACGCAGTCGCCGGTGACCATCGTGCCGCAGGGGATCTCGGACTTTCCAGTCGCAATATCCCGATAGCCATCTACTTGTTGAACCGCGCTGCCACGTCGGCGATGCGCTTGCCAAACAGGCGGGCGGTCTCCAGATCACCCTTGGACATTTCAGCGGGTGACGCGTCTGACGGCGACTGAGCCATCGCGCCGCTGTAAGACACCACGTTGTTGATGTCGTTGCGGGTTGCTGCCTTGGAATTGGATGGCATCAAGCCCTGGCTGGCCCAGATCATCCCATGCTGCATCGCCAGGGTGAACAGGCTGTTGAGGGTTGAAAGCTTGTCGCCGCTCAAACCCGCACTGTTGGTAAAGCCGCCTGCAATTTTGTCCTTCCAGGCCTGCGCAAACCACTGCTTGCTCGACGCGTCGGCAAACTTCTTGAACTGCCAACTGACAGAACCCATGTAGGTGGGCGAGCCCATGATGATTGCGTCTGCTGCGGCCAAGCTTGCCCAGGCTGCATCCGACAAATTGCCGTCTGCATCGATGGCCAGCAATTCGGCCCCTGCGCCGTCTGCTACCGCTTGCGCCATGCGCTGCGTATGACCATAACCTGAGTGATAAACAACTGCTACTTTTGCCATTTTGAAAGTCCTTGATGATGTGTTGAAAAATTGAAGTGAAAAACTGAAACCAAATTACTTGCCACGCTTGGCATCCATGCTCCAAGCGCCTGCACCATGGGCAGCCAGCGTCAGCAAGCCGCCGACTACGGCAATGTTCTTGAAAAACATAAGTTGCTGCATCATCACTTGCTCAGCCGGCATCGCCCAGAAATTGTGAAATACGAAGGTGGCAACCACCGTAAAGCCGGCCAGCACCAAGGCGGCCCAGCGCGTGCCAAAGCCTGCGATCAGCGCCAGCGGTGCGACGACCTCCACAATGATTGCGACCACCGCAGCAGCGGTGGGCATGGGCATGCCTTTGGAGGCGATGTAGCCCACTGTTCCCGCAAAGCCGCTGATCTTGCTCAAACCCGCCGGTAAAAAGAGCAGGGCCATGAGCAAACGACCGACCAGCGCCAAGGGGTTTTGAAAATTCGAAATCATGATGAAGTCCTTTGTAAAAGTAAGCGAAAAGCGGAAGGAAAAAATGGAAGAAATCAAGCAGCCAGGTCAAACACCAGCACTTCGGCATCTTTGCCGTTTGCAAGCTCAAGCTGACTTTCGGCACTTAGCAAAGCAGCATCGCCCGCGGTTAGCGCACGCCCGTTGACGTGCAGTTCACCGCGAACCAAATGGACATAACACTTGCGATTGGAATCAAGCGCTAACGTGGCCGTCTGTGCGCTATCGAACAAACCGGCGTAAATGGAGGCATCGGCGTGAATGGTGACTGAGCCTTGTGCTCCGTTGTTGGACGCCACCAAACGCAGCACACCCTGCTTTTCAGCTTCGGCAAACGTTTTCTGTTCGTAGCCGGGCGAGATGCCTGTCCCGTTCGGCTTGATCCAAATTTGCAGGAAGTGCGTGGTGTCGTTTGGTGCGTGGTTGAACTCGCTGTGCTGTACGCCCGTGCCCGCGCTCATGCGCTGCACGTCGCCGGGTGGTATGCCCTTGACGTTGCCCATCGTGTCTTTGTGCGCCAAGTTGCCCGAGAGCACGTAGCTGATGATCTCCATGTCGCGATGGCCGTGGGTACCAAAGCCGGTGCCTGGAGCGATGCGATCCTCATTGATCACCAGCAGGTTGCCAAACCCCATGTGTTTGGGATCGTGGTAGCCCGCAAATGAAAAACTGTGGAACGACTTCAACCAGCCATGGTCGGCAAAGCCGCGTTCTTGCGATGGGCGAATAGTCAACATTTTTGGGGCTCCTGTGTCAGTTGAGTCTGTGGTGAATCGATGAGATGGACTTTAGGTCAGCATCACGCATTTGCCATCCTTAGAATTTGATGGCATCATTCAAAATATTTCAACTTAAACGCGTATTTGATGCAAATTCCACGCGATGTTTTGACACCCGATGCCCTGGCCATGTTGCAACGCATCGCGGAAACCGGCAGCTTTGCAGCGGCTGCGCGCGCATTGAATCTGGTGCCCAGCGCGTTGACGTACCGGGTGCGGCAAATTGAAGATGCACTGGATGTACTGCTGTTTGACCGCAGCTCGCGCCAAGCCAAACCGACCGAGGCCGGTGCAGAACTGCTGCGCGAAGGTGCGCGCCTGCTGGCCGAAGTGGACGCGGTGGCCAACCGCGTTAAGCGCGTTGCGACAGGCTGGGAGTCGCAGCTCACCATCGCGATGGACAGCATCATCTCCAAAGCCACGGTGATGGAGTTGTGCAGCGCCTTCTTTGCGCTAACCCCGACCCCGCCTACGCGCATCAAGCTGCGTGATGAGGCGCTGTCGGGCACCTTGCAGGCGCTGAGCTCGGGGCAAGCGGATTTGGCGATTGGCGTGTCGATGGAGAGTGCGGCTTACAGCGGTTTGCAAGCCAAGCCGCTGGGCCGGGTCAAGTTTGTATTTGCCGTGGCACCCCACCATCCACTGGCTGCACTGGCTGAACCGTTGAAGGACGATGTCATTCAGCAGCACCGTGCGGTGGCCGTGGCAGACACTGTGCAACGCGGCTCCAGCATGACGTTCGGGCTGCTCGTCGGACAAGATGTGTTCACAGTCGCGACGATGCAGGCCAAACTGGATGCCCAGCTGCGCGGCCTGGGGGCGGGGTTTCTGCCTGAACCGATGGCGCGGGCATATGTGAGAGCAGGGCGCCTCGTGGTGAAGCAAGTTGAGCGCCCGGAGCGCCTTGTACAACCCTGCTATGCCTGGCGCGCCACCGCCAAGAAGGAGGTTGGGCGCGCACTTCAGTGGTGGTTAAAGCAACTGGAAAGCCCAGCGACCCGCACCGCACTGTTGTCGAATCAACGAGGCGTGTAAAGTCCAAGCTATAAAACAACCTCGGAGAATCCTCGCATGCCTAAAGCCCCTGCCCTTCCGCGCACCGCCAACGATTCTAAAAACTTCGCAGTGATCGGCGCTGGCATCGCGGGCATTACTTGTGCTCGTACCCTTGCGCAGGCTGGGCACACGGTGACGGTGCTGGAGAAAAGTGCGGGCTTGGGCGGCCGCATGGCCACCCGCAGCAGCGCGTTTGGTACGTTTGACCACGGCGCGCAGTACTTCACGGTGCGCGATGCACGCTTTGCCAAGGCTTTGGAGACCGTACCGGGCATTTGCAAACGCTGGAGCGCCAACACAGTACAGGTGCTCGATGCCCTTGGCCGCGTGGCCGCTGCGGGCCTGCCCGCGCGCGAGTCGCATTGGGTGCCCACACCGGGAATGAATGCCTTGGTCAAAGCCTGGGCAAAGCCGCTGGTGCAGGGCCAACAGCTCGAATCGCAAACCAAAGTCACCGCCATTGAAGCAGACCCACTCAACCCATCGCAATGGCAACTGCGAACAATGGGTGCTGACGACTCGCAGCACGTTTACTCCGGATTTGATGGCGTGTTGATGGCCATTCCTGCGGCGCAAGCGCAGCACCTGCTGTCCGGGTTGAAGAAAGCCAGTGCGATGGCAGCGCAACTTGACAAGGTGAAAGTGGCCCCGTGCTGGACGCTGATGCTGGCCTTTCCCCAAGCCATGCAGCCCAACCTGTTGGCCCTGGGGCCGCAGTGGAATGCCGCGCGCAGCACGCACCATCGCATCGCCTGGCTCGCGCGCGAGTCCAGCAAACCGGGCCGTGGTGCGGTAGAACGCTGGACGGTGCAGGCCAGCGCGGCCTGGTCGCAAGAGCATTTGCAAGACAACGCCGCGCGCGTGCAAGACAAGCTGCTCAAAGCCTTCTCGGAGATCACCGGCATTCGCGCCGAGCCTGCGCACATCGACACCCAGCGCTGGCTCTATGCGCAGACCACGCAGCCCCTGGGCAAGACGCACTTGTGGGATGCCAAATCAGGCCTTGGCACCTGTGGCGACTGGTGCATTGGCCACCGCGTGGAGGATGCGTTCGTCTCGGGCCTGGAGCTCGCCCTTGCAGCAATCTGATGGGCTACAGGGGCAGGTTTGCACCCTCCCCTACTGGGCCGCTTCATGCAGGCTCATTGGTCGCCGCGCTAGCCAGTTGGCTTGATGCCCGAGCCCATAGCGGCACTTGGCTGGTTCGCATCGAAGATGTGGACGCACCACGCTGCATTGCGGGGATGGGCGATCACATCCTGAGCCAGCTCGCCGCGTTAGGTTTAGCAAGTGATGAAGTGCCGCTGGTTCAGTCACAACGCGCCAACGTGTACCAGCAGACGCTGCAAACGCTGATCGCAAAAGGCGATGCCTACCCCTGCCAATGCTCACGCAAAGACATCCTGACCGCGCTGGAAGCCCTGGGGCGTGAGCGGCCCCGTCACGCTGAGCTGGTGTACCCCGGAACCTGTCGATCCAGAACTGAAAAGTCCTCCGGTGTAGCCGACTCACCACAACCTGCCTGGCGATTTCGTATTGACAAAACTGATACTCTGGTTCGCTGGCAAGACCGCAGGCTCGGCAGCCAGCAGCAAGATGTGGAAAAGCTTGTGGGTGACTTCCCTTTGCGGCGCGCTGATGGCTATGCCACCTACCAACTCGCCGTGGTGGTGGACGACGCGGCGCAAGGCATCACCCACATCGTTCGCGGTGAAGATTTAGCCGACAACACGGCGCGGCAAATCTTGCTGCAGCAGGCGCTGAATCTGCCAACACCAAGCTACCTGCATACGCCCTTGGTGTTGGGAGCGAACGGCGAAAAGCTGTCCAAACAAAATGGCGCTCTGGCGCTCGAAACATCCAATCCCTTGGCTGAACTCAACAAGGCAGTAGTCGCTTTAGGCCTGCACCCGCGCGTTGATGCGCCGGTTGGCGTCGCGTTGGCGGCATGGGTTCAAGAATGGCAGCATCTCTACAATCCTGCGCATGATTGATGTCCCCTATCCCCAGAAAATCCGGAGCTTCGTGCGCCGCGCAGGCCGCATCACCGGGGGGCAGACGCGGGCGTTTGAAGATCTCGGGCCGCGTTACCTGGTGCCATACCAGGAGATGCCGCTTGACCTGGCGAGCCTGTTCCCACCGACTGACGGTGCGGCAAAACCCATCGTGTTGGAAATCGGTTTTGGCATGGGCGAAGCCACCGCCGCCATTGCAGCCACATTACCGCAGACGAATTTTCTGTGCTGCGAGGTGCATGAGCCCGGCGTGGGCGCTCTGCTCAAGCGCATTGGCGAGCAAACCTTAAGCAACATCCGCATCATTGCGCATGATGCCGTGGAAGTCATCGATCACATGCTGCCCTTGCAGAGCTTGGACGGCGCGCATATTTTCTTCCCCGACCCATGGCACAAAAAGCGCCACAACAAACGCCGATTGATCCAGTCGCCATTGATCGCCAAGCTCGCGGCGCGCCTGAAGCCCGGCGGCTACCTGCACTGCGCGACCGACTGGCAACCGTACGCAGAGCAGATTCTGGAAGTCCTGACAGCCGAACCGCTGCTGCAAAACAGTGTGGCCGGAGACTCTCCCGACGGTGGCTATGCCCCCAAGCCAGACTACCGCCCGCTCACCAAGTTTGAGAATCGCGGCATCAAGCTGGGCCACGGCGTGTGGGACATCATCTTCAAGCGCCGCTTGATCCAGCAGCCCTTGATCGCCAAACTGGCTGCACGCTTGAAGCCTGGTGGCTACCTGCACTGCGCGACCGACTGGCAACCCTATGCCGAGCAGATATTGGAAGTCCTCAGCGCCGAGCCGTTGCTGCAAAACACCGTGGACGCCAGTTCTCCCGATGGCGGCTACGCCCCCAAGCCAGATTACCGCCCGCTCACCAAGTTTGAAAATCGCGGCATCAGGCTGGGTCACGGCGTGTGGGACATTGTGTTCAAGCGGGTCTGAAGCAGTAACCCTCATGGCCCGCCATCGGCCCAACCCGCCGCCTGCACGCAGGGGTGTCTCACCCAGTTGCGTCGTGCTGCCCAATGAGCGTGAGGGTCGCTGGATCACCATGGCTGAATTTCTGGTGCAACGATTCCCAGGCGTGCCTGCCATCGTTTGGCAACAGCGGCTTGAAAACGGTGACGTGATCGACGACGCAGGCCAAGTCATCACGCCCATCACGCCATTTGAGGCCCAGCGCAGGCTCTACTATTTCCGCAATGTGCCCCAAGAGCCGCACATACCGTTTGATGAAGTGATCTTGTGGCAAGACGATCATCTGCTGGTAGTGGACAAACCCCATTTTCTGCCCGTGATGCCGTCGGGAAAATACTTGCAAGAGACGGTGCTCGTCCGCCTTAAAAACAAGTTAGACCTGCCCGACCTAGCCCCCATTCACCGCATTGACCGCGATACCGCTGGCTTGGTGCTGTTCTCCATCCAACCCGCCACGCGCGATGCGTACCACGCGCTGTTTCGCAAACGCGAGGTGAGTAAAACCTACGAAGCCATCGCACCGTGGAATTCCGCACTGCCCTGGCCCATCCGGCGGGAGACTCGCATCGTTGAGTCCGATCACTTTTTTCAACAAACCGAAGTGCCGGGCGAGCCCAATGCGTTGACCTTCATCGAACCCTTGCAAGTCATCGGCGATCTGGCGCGCTATCAGCTCAAACCCGTCACGGGCCAGCGTCACCAACTGCGCGTGCACATGGCCGCTTTGGGTTTACCGATTTTGGGTGATGGCATTTACCCAACGCTCACGCCCGAAGGCCAGATTGACTTTGAGCATCCGCTGCAACTGCTGGCCAAGTCGATTGAGTTTGTTGATCCGCTTAGCGGGGGGTTGAGACTGTTCGCCAGTCAACGTCGATTGCTATATATTTAATAGCTATTTATACAAATCTTACGAGAGCCAAGGTACTATTTGATCGATATTTTCATGAATTTGGAGATTTTTCAGTCCAAATTAACTTGGAGGTTAATTGTAAGGTTCTTCGAGCAACATCGCGAATCAAGCAAACTCAAAATCTTCCAGCAACTGAATCTGTCCCAGCGTCTTCGCTTTACGGTAGTAAATCTTGTCGGCAGTGACCAAAGTGCAGCCAGGTGTCTGCAAGGCTGCGGCGTGGTACAGCGTGTCGAACAGGTGATGTTGGAGCGTTGTCGCCAGCTCAATTGCGGTGGCATAGACCTGGGCTGAATCCATCACACGTTTTGGACACCTCATCAACTGCAAAAGATCATAGGCTGCACTTGCTGGTTTTGACCGCGCCAAAAAGGCGGCCACTTCCGCCGTGAAGTGGGCAGGTTGTACGAGGTAGATTCCGCCGAGGGTCACGCGCTCCAAAATGGCCAGCGCGATATCTGCGTCTTCCTCGTCAGGTTTGAAGTACACGAACCATTTCACAGCCACACTGGCATCGACAACGAGAATCACATGCGCCCTTGCTCGCGGATAGCACGAAATTGCGCCATGGTGACCGTTGGCGCGTGCTCGCGACTCTTCAAAATGTTACGGTACGCCTGCATTGCAACCTGCCTGCTCTGCGCCCGCTCAACCGCTTCGCGCATCAGGTCTGCGATGACGGCGCTCTTGTTCTGACCCTCAAACGTAGCGTTAAACGCCTGCTTGACATCTTCGGGCACACTGAAATTGACGGTTGACATGCGCTTACTCCATTGTTGAAATCTTCAACAACATTGTAGCGCCGAGCCCAAAATCACGTGGTCGCCATCACCTGCGGATTCAGCGGCGTCAGCGGCTTGCCGTGCAGTAAATAGCCAATCAAGTTATCCGCCGCCAGATTCGCCATCGCCAGCCGAGTGCCCATCGTGGCGCTGGCGATGTGCGGGGTGAGCACGACATTAGGCACGGTGAGCAGGTCGGGGTGGACTTTGGGTTCGCCCACAAACACGTCCAGCCCAGCGGCGGCGATGCGGCGCTCTCGCAGCGCCACGGCCAGCGCTGCATCGTCCACAATCCCGCCGCGCGCGATGTTGATCAGCGTCGCGGTGGGCTTCATCAGCGCCAACTCTGCCGCGCCGATGGTGTGGTGCGACGCGGCTGAATATGGCACGACCAGCATCACGTGATCTGAAGTCTTCAAGAGCGTCTCTTTGCTCACATAGGTGGCTTTGCAATCGGCTTCAGTTGCCGCATCCAGCCGTGAACGGTTGTGGTAAATCACCTTCATGCCAAACCCCAGCGCACCCCGGCGCGCAATCGCCTGGCCAATACGGCCCATGCCCATGATGCCCAGCGTGGTTCCGTGCACCTCGGCGCTTGCAAACATGTCGTAGCGCCATCGGGTCCAAAGGCCAGCGCGCAAAAAGTGCTCGCTCTCGGTGATGCGGCGGGCCGTGGCCATCAGCAGGGCAAAGCCAAAGTCGGCGGTGGTTTCGGTCAGCACATCCGGCGCGTTGGTGGCCAGCACGCCTGCGGCCGTCATGGCGGGCACGTCAAAGTTGTTGTAGCCCACGGCCATGTTGGCGCAGACCTTGAGCGCTGGGCAAGCCGCCAGCACTTCCGGGTTAATGCGCTCACCACCGTTGGTCAACACGCCCTGCTTGCCTTGCAGCCTGGCGATCAACTCAGGCTGGCTCCAGGGAACATCGTCCTGGTTGGACTCGACCTCAAAATGCACGGCTAGCTTCGCGATAACTTCAGGGAAATTCGCGCGGGCAACGAGAAGTTTGAGTTTTGTCATGAGGCGATTTGTGAAGGAGTTTGAGTAACTTGGGTTGAACCGGGCACGCTGGCCACTTTGTTGCGCTTAGGCTGCGGTTGCCAGCCCATCACGGCCAGCAAGATGAAGAAGCCCACCACATAGCCCACGACCACGTGCCAGCCGCCTTTAAGCCACGCGCCAACAGACCGCGCTTGCGGATACATGTTGCTCAACGCCACCCCAGCGGACGAACCAAACCAAATCATGCTGCCGCCGAACCCAACGGCGTAGGCCAAAAAGCCCCAGTCGTAACCCCCTTGCTTCAGCGCCAGCGCCGTGAGGGGAATGTTGTCAAACACCGCGCTCAAAAACCCCAGCCCCAAGGCCGTGGGCCATGAAGCGGTGGGTAAGTGTTGGACTGGCATCATCGACGCACTCAACACCAGCGAGAGCAGGAACACGCTGCCTTTGAACGCATCCGGCAAAAGCGCCCACGTGGGTGCGCGCCAGGGTGCCGTCACCAAAATTGCGACCCAAACTGCCAAACCAATAACAGGCAGTTGATCCAGCACCTGGGGCATGCGCAGATTGAAAAACACGTTTGCGCCCACAGCGCTGAGCAGGATGATCGCAACGATAACCAGGCGTGGCCATTGAACGTGCACACCCGCTGGTGCGTCCTTCAAAATCGGCTGATACGCATGCTGCTGGCGCGCGGCGATGATGCCAAAGATCAACAACGCAGGCACTGCTGCCACGTAGGCTTCAAGCACCTGCGAGGGTGCAACGCCATCAATCCACATCATGGTGGTGGTGGTGTCGCCCACCACGCTGCCTGCACCGCCGGCGTTACTGGCCGCGACAATTGCTGCCAGAAAACCGATGTGCACTCGGCGCTGGTACAGAGCCGCGGCCATGGTGCCACCGATGATGGCGGCGGCAATATTGTCCAGAAAGCTGGAGATCACAAACACCAAGATCAGCATCACAAACCCGCCCTTCCAGTCATCGGGCAAGTAGTTGGGCAATATCGCGGGCACCTCGCTTTTTTCAAAATGATCGGCCAACAGCGCAAACCCCAGCAGCAGGCCCAGCAGGTTGAAGATGATGATCCACTCGTGCTTGAGCAGCTGTAACAACCCCGCAAAACCGGGCACCCCCGAAAAGTCTGCAAACAATAGTTTGTAAACAGTGATGACCGCCAAACCGGCCAGCGCCACCTTCAGCGTGTGGTGATGAAACAGCGCCACGCCCAACAACGTCAAGCCAAACAGAAAGAAATCCAAGGGAATTCCGAAAACAAACATCAAGTCTCCATCGTTTTAGGGTGCCGATCATCGCGAACGGCCAAGTCTTATGCCACACAATTTCGAACACATGACGCAAGGTGGCTACATATTTCAACGCGCTGTGTTACCGCTTTTAAGCTGCGTTTGCCTTAGATTATGTAGGACAGTCATCCCACTGGCCTTCACGCCAAAAGCGTGTCCCAAATCAGCCGTCACCGAATGAAATTGAACGCCCTCCCGACGATTCAGGCCAGCGTCCTGATTCCGGCCCTGAATGAAGCCAAGCGCATCGCGCAGGTGGTGGCCTACGCGCGGGCCGACCCGGCCACAGGCGAGGTCATCGTGATTGACGACAGCTCGATCGACGCCACCGCCGAGCTTGCGCGAAACGCAGGCGCAACCGTGGTCACCAGCACGCTGTTGGGCAAGGGTGCTTCCATGCGCGACGGGGTGGCGTTGGCCAAGTACGATCTGCTGGTGTACCTGGATGGTGATCTGTCGGGCTTGCGCAAGGGCATCATCACCCAACTGGTCGGCCCGCTGGCGCGCAATGAGGCAGACTTTGTGAAGGCGCGGTTTGGACGTGCGGGCGGGCGCGTGACGGAGCTGACGGCCAAGCCCATGCTGAAAATTTTCTTCCCCGAGCTGGCGCACTTCGGCCAGCCTCTGGCAGGCATCATCAGCGCGCGTAAGTCGCTGTTGCAGACGCTTGAGTTTGAAGATGCCTACGGCGTGGACATCGGCTTGCTGCTGGACTCGCATCTGGCGGGCGCGCGCTTGGCCGAGGTGGACATCGGCTCACTGGAGCACGATAGCCAGCCGCTGGAAGATTTGAGCTTCATGGCCAACGAAGTCAGCCGAGTGATCTTCAGCCGCGCACGCGCTGCCGGTCGGCTTAACGTCGATCAGATCGCCGCCATGTACGAAACGCAGCGCCAAGCTGCGGCAGAACTGGACTACGTGCTGACCCGCAAAAAAGGCCGCACGCGTTTGTTGCTGATCACCATGGATCGCACCTTGATCGACGGGCGCTTTGCCGACGAACTGGCCCGCCAAACCGGGCGCCAAGAAGCCTTGCAGCAACTGGCGGTTGACGAAAATGGCGACGACATCTCGCGCGCAGAAAACGAGGCAGGCGTGTTCCGCTTTGTTCACAAAAATCAGTTTGAGGCCGTGGCGCGGACGCTCCCCTTACGCTCGGGCGCCATCGAATTCGTCAATCAGGCGCGCCGCCGTGGCTTCATGGTGGGCGTGGTGAGTGAGAGTTATTTTGTCGCTGCAGAAATCATCCGCCGTCGTATTTTTGCCGACTTTGCCATGGCCCACACGATCCAGTTCGACGGCAATGTATGCAACGGCCAGGTGCGTATCAACCCCGCGTTTTTGCCGGAAACACGCGCGGGAAGCAGCGGTGTGGGAGACGATGCTCTCGCGACGGGCAACCGCGTCTGCAAGAGTAATGTGCTCAGGCGTATCTTGACGGATGTCTCACCGCCTGCGATTGACATCAGTTGGGTGGTGGCCGCCAATTCGCGCGACCTGGGGCTGATGCGCCTGGCAGACCGCGCGTTTTACATTGAGCCGCCGCGTAGTCCCACGGCCACGCGCCAACCCATCATCTTGCCTAAAGTGGTGGGCATCGAATCGGGCTACACACGTGTCGATTCATTTGCGGCTCTGGGCACGTTTTTGCCCGCTGTAGAAGCGGCGCGACCCACGGGGCGGGTGATGGGTGCGATTGATGCGGTGGAGCGCGTGTTCAGGCGATCAACAGGTCAGGCAATCTCAAACACTTGACGAAGGTAAGCCAAGTACTTCTCGTCATCGCACATGTTTTTCGAGGGCGTGTCTGACAGTTTGGCCACCGGCTGCCCATTGCAGCGCACCATCTTGATCACAATCTGCAGCGGCTCATAGCCCAGGTCATTGGTCAGATTGGTGCCAATGCCAAACGCCAATTGGCAACGCCCGCGAAACTGCTGGTATAGCTCGATGGTGCGCGGCACGGTCAGGCCGTCACTGAAGATCAAAATCTTGGTGCGTGGATCGACGCGATTCGCCACGTAATGCGCGATCATTCGCTCGCCCCACTGAAACGGGTCGCCGCTGTCATGCCTCGCACCGTCAAACAGCTTGCAGAAATACATGTCGAAGTCGCGCAGGAAGGCGCTCATGCCGTACACGTCACTCAGCGCGATGCCCAGGTCGCCTCGGTACTCACGTGCCCATGATTCAAAGCCAAACACCTGGCTGTCACGCAGGCGTGGCCCCAGCGCCTGCACCGCTTGCAGATACTCATGTGCCATCGTGCCCAGCGGTGTCAGGCCCAGCTTCATGGCGAAGAGCACATTGCTGGTGCCCGCCAGTTGCCCAGCCACACCCGGCAGGTTGCCAGGGCTCTGCGCGGTGCCCAGGCGGCTGGACAGCACACGCAGCACCTCGTCATGCCAGGCTTTGGAGAAGCGCCTGCGAGTGCCGTAGTCGGCAATCTTCAAATCAACCAGCCCGCTTTCGCGCAGCAGCCCAATTTTCGAATCCAACCGCTTGCGGCCTTCCACAAAATCGGGCACCGGCTGGGTGTGGCGAAAATAAACTTCATTGACGATGGATAGCACCGGTATCTCAAACAGGATGGTGTGCAGCCACGGGCCTCGAATGACGATATCCAGATCGCCCGAGGGAAGCGGCGTGACGGTGATGTATTTTTCATTGAGCTTGAACAGGCCCAAAAAATCCACAAAATCGCTCTTGATGAAGCGCATGGAGCGTAAGTAAGCCAGCTCCGCATCCTGAAAGCGCAGACTGCACAGCGAGCGGATTTCATCGCGAATGTCGCTGGCCCGCGCCGCCAGGTTGACGCGCGACTTGCCGTTGTCATCCATGCCTGGGTTGCGGCATTTGAAGCGGTACTCCACCTGCGCACCGGGAAACTGGTGCAGCACCACCTGCATCATGGTGAACTTGTACAGGTCGGTATCGAGCAGGCTGGTGATGATCATGAAATGCTTTGCGATGGCTGGTTGGTTTTCGATTCTGACACGACCCTGCCGCTCTCCAAGCGAATCAGCCTATCTGCCTGTTCTGCCAGCAACTGATTCTGCTCAGCCACGAGCATGGGCATGCCCTGCGATTTCAGCACCAAGAGCGCTTGGAGAATCGACTCCACCAGCACGGGTGCAATGCCTTCGCAGGGTTCGTCCAACAACAGTAGCTTCGGCTCGGTCATCAACGTACGGGCAATGGCCAGCATTTGCTGCTCGCCGCCGCTCATTTGGCTCGCACGGCGGTGCAGCATCGGCACCAGCGCAGGGAACAGCGCGAAGACCTGCGCCTCGTTACGCGCCACCTGACCACGCGCGGCAATGTGCAGATTTTCGCGCACGCTCAAGTTGGTAAACAGGCGGCGGTCTTCCGCCACGTAGCCCA
>JANNFW010000541.1:0-3827 GCA_031380235.1 Rhodoferax sp.
AGCGCCCATCTTCCCGGCGTGCCCGCCACACGCTGCCGGTGCCGCCTTGGCCTAGAGGCGATTCCAGCACATAGGCGCCCAGGCGCTGGCCTGCCAACGTGGATTCAGGGGTTTGATCAACTGAATTCAATAGCGGCTTGGCCAGAAAGTCTTTGACTTGCGCGCTTTGGCTGTCGAGCAGCAGTGCGGCCAGCTCGTCGCCGAGTTGCGGATTCTCGGCCCGAACTTCAGCCACGCGCGCCAAACGCTCGGCCTCGGGCAAGTCCAGCAGCTCGTCCAGCAGGGGGCTCAGGCGTGCCCAGGTGTCGGCGTTGGGAGAAGTCATGAAGTGGATGTGAATGAGGAGTTGTTCGATTTTGCAGGCTGCTATCAACCTTATCGCAAACGGCTCATCAAATCCGCCAGAATGCCACGCCGCACCAGAAGACGGGCTATTACTCAGTGACTCAATTACCAAATGACTCAGTGACTCAATGGCATTGCGCCATGCTGCCGTCAGCAGGGTTTCAAGTATCGAGTGGTTTTGCTATATTAAAAATAGCTGACTATGCACATAATACGAGGGCTAGGCCTGCATTATGTTCGAATTTTAGCGAATTTCGGTGGTTTTTAAACGAAAATTAACTCATGGGTTAATTTTTATTCAAACGACTGGGCTGCGAGATCTGATTGGCAAAAATCAGCCCGCGAAACCGCGCGGTGATGTCCGCCAGGCTTCGGCGCGCCTGTGCCTCGCTGCGCTCAGTTGACAGCAGGTTCATCACGTCCATCCGCAAATACCAAAGCGCCTGCGCGTGCGGGGCCCAGCGCAGACGTCGCGTGAGGGCGTCATGGGCGGGGCTGGCAGCCAGGTCCTGAATGGCTTCGAGCATGGCATCGCGCACCGCTTCTATGCGGCTGTCACCGGGCTCATCCGGCGCAGAATCGATGAAGAGACTGACAAAACTGCTGGCGAATTTCGATGTTTTCCAACTCATGATGGTCTGAGAGCTGCAAGGCTCTTCTGTAGTGACTGTGGATTCAACCATCGCTTCATGACAGCAGCCGTCAGACTTGGTGAGGAGCTGTAACAGGCTGTGCGTGCATCTGGGTGGGGTGGGGCGCCGGGCTGTCGTGATCGGCTGTTGTGATAATTGGGGGGTGCCGCCCAACCCGTCCCTCGCCATCGCGCCCCTGTCCACCTCTGTCTACAACCCGCGCTGGGTCGGCTGGCTGTCCTTGGGGCAGCTCATCAGCTGGGGCAGCATTTACTACCTGTTCGCGTTGATCATGGTGCCGATTGAGCAGGAGATGGGCCTGACGCGCGCCCAGTCTTCGCTGGCCTTCAGCCTGGCCCTGCTGGTCGAAGGGCTGCTGGCCTATTCGGTGGGGCGGTGGCTTGACCGCGGGCACGAACGGCTGGTGATGACGGCGGGCTCCGTGCTGCTGGGGCTGTGTTTGCTGGCGCACAGTTTTGTTACAACTAAAACCGGTTTCTACCTGGCCTGGTGCTGCATTGGCTTAGGCATGGCGGCCACGCTGTACAACCCGGCCTTTGCCATCGTCACCCGACGCTTTCCCAAAGACTTTCGCCGCGCCATCATCACGCTGACGTTTTTGGGTGGGCTGGCCAGTACCATTTTTTTACCGCTGATCGCCGGGCTGATCAACTGGGGCGGCTGGCGCCAGACGCTGCTGGTGTTGGCCGCCCTGCACCTGCTGGTGTGCGCGCCGCTGCATTTCTGGCTGCTGAAACATGCCCCGCCCGGCCACAAGCCCAGCCATTCCAGGGGGGATTCAGATTCAACAAACGTGGATTCAATCGACAAACCCAAGCTCTCCGAGCATCTGGCCAGCGCGCCATTTCTGCTGCTGGGCCTGTTTGTGATATTGACCATGACCGTCACCACCGCGCTGCCCACGCACATCATCTCCTTGCTGCGCGAGCTGGGGCTGCAGGAAGCGTGGGCCATTGCGATTCCGGCCAGCATCGGGCTGGTGCAGGTGCTGGGGCGTTTATTGCTGTATTTTTTTGAGCACCGGTTTAACGTTCATACCAGCAATCGGCTGATTCCCTGGCTGTTGCCGCTGGGGCTTGTTGCGCTGCTGACCGTGCCCATGCTGGGGTCGTGGGCCAGTGCTTTGGCGCTGCCGCTGCTGTTTTTCTTCGTGCTGATGTGGGGCATGGGCGTCGGCATGTTGACCATCGTCAAAGGCACCGCCATGGCGCAGTATGTGAGCCGTGACCACGTGGCATCGCTCAACGGGGCCTTGGGCGTGCCGCTGGCGCTGGCCCGTGCCAGTGCGCCGCTGGGGCTGGGGCTGCTGTGGAGCGCGCAGGCCGGCTACAGCGTCGGACTGTGGGTGCTGCTGGGCTTAAGCGTGGCCGGCGCGCTTACCTTGCATCAAGCGCAGCGGCTGGCCCTGGCTCAGCCGCCGGCCTGACTGGGGTTGGGGCTGCCCGTTTGCGTTTGGGGCTGCGCGCGTTGCAGCGGGCTGACCAAGCTGCCATCGGCCAGTCGCAAAGAGTTACCTTCAGCCGTCACTTTGGCACCTGAACTAACGGGCGCAGCCAGCTCAAAAGTACGCGTGCTGTCGTTCTCCATGCGCACTTTGATTTCGTAAACGGTTTCTTTTTTCACACGTTTTTCAATCTCATTGCCGGCCCAGCCACCGCCTACTGCTCCCAGAACGGTCGCTGCTGTCTTGCCACTGCCACCGCCGACCTGATTGCCCAGCACAGCACCCAGGACGCCCCCGGCGACAACGCCCACGCCGCTGACCGGAGCTGCGCGCATGATCGCAGTAGCTGATTCGACCGTGCCGCATTGCAGGCAAATCGGCTTAGGCACAACGACGGGAGTGGGCGTTTGGGCGATCACGGGAGCGGGTATCGCCGCAGGTGCGGGGCTGGCGACTGCGACCGCTGGGGCTGCTTTCACCAGCGGTTTTGGCTCAGGCTTTGCCACGGCGGCGGTCTTTGCAGGCGGTGGGGCCTTTTTGACAACGATGGGCTTCTCGACTTCGTCTTGCACCGCATTCAGTCGCGCCGCAGAGCCCGTCGCCGGGTTGGCAGACAGGGCCGCCAGGTCGCGCTCCTCGACCATGCCGGACGGAGCCAATACCGCCTTGATGTCCTTCGGGTGCGTCTGCATGTAGAGCATGGTGCCCGCCAGCGCAACGACGGCTGCGCTTAAAACGCCAACGGCAATCCACAAGGGTTTGTTGCGGGTGCTGGTTCTGATGATGGTGCCGGTGGTTGCGGTCATAGGGAGTCCTTTCAAAAATGCTTGCGTCTTTCTAACTCTAACGCTTGGCATCGCTGAAGGTAAACAAAACGCGTGCGACCGTCCTCGCGGTTTTGTAACCACTGGTTATTCCACTTCCAAATCATCCGTGAAGGGCGTTGCACCTCCTAGCCGTGCTAAAGCACTGTCTTCGTCGGTGCGCCTACTTCACGAATGATTTGGAAGTGGAATGCATTTAAATGAGGACGGCTGGTCGCTCGGGTGACAAAGGCCAGGCCGCTGCTTCGCTTAGATTCAACGCATGGGAACACTCTATTTGGTACGCCACGGTCAGGCCTCTTTTGGGGCTGACGATTACGACAACTTAAGCGAGCTGGGTCGCAAACAGAGCGTGCGTCTGGGTGAATATTGGCATCACAAAGGCATGAGGTTTGACGCTGTGCTGGTGGGCACGCTCAAACGCCATGCACAGACGCTGGACGGCTTGCTTGAAGGATTGGGCACGACAGCCAGCCCGCTCCAGTGGCCTGGTCTGAATGAATACGACAGCGCAGCCGTGATCGCCACCATTCACCCCGAGCCGCTGCAAAAGCCCGACAC
>JANNFW010000604.1:0-3608 GCA_031380235.1 Rhodoferax sp.
CCCGGTGAAGACCGCCCGCCAGTTGGTGATGTCCACATCAACCCCCTGCTCGCGCAGGGACGGAATGCCGAACGCGGCCCGTTTGGATGACACCCCCAGCGCGCGCAGCTTTTTGCTGACCAGATCCGGTGCAAAAGTGACATGGCTTGAGACGCCTGCCGCGGCCTTGCCGGCCAGCACCGCATCCACCAGCTCATGGCGCCTCGCAATCGCCGGGTACACGCCGTCTTCGGGTTTGCTGCCCGCAAATTTGGTGAGCAAGCTGGCAAAGACATGGTCCACACTGCCTGCGGTGCTGATGGCCAATGGCGTTTGCTGCGGGCTGGCGCCCAGCAGGCCCGTGAGATCCTTGATCGTCTTGATCGGTGAATTGGCGGCCACCACAACCACAAGATGGTCGCTGGTCACGCGGGCCAGGGGTGCCAGTCGCGCCAGGCTGGCGCTCGACTTGTGCAACGCCAGTGCCCCCACCAGCGAGGTGTCGGCCACGAACAGGCTGTTGGCATCGTTGCTGTATTTGTCAATGAAGAGTGACAGACCTTGCGTGCCGCCTTTGCCGTCGTGGTTCTCATAGTCCACCTCGTCACAATAGCCCATACCCAAGAGCGCATCGCCCAAAGAGCGGCTGGCATCGTCCAGGTTACTGCGGGTGGCTGCCGGGATGATCATGCGCAGCTTGGGGGCCAGCGGCTTGATCTTGCCTGTCTGAGCCCAGGCGGGAAGTGCGAACGGTGCCAGCGCTGACAGTCCCGTCAAAATATATCTTCTTTGAAATCCCGGCATGCTGTCCTCAAAATAGATGTGATGCCGGGGATTGTCACCAATGTGTCAGCGTTTGTAATGCTGGATTACCAGCGCCACTGATGCGAATTGCGCATTAAGTCACGCTTCGAGCCGTCTTATCAGGTTTTGCTGTAGTTTGCTATACTAATAGGAGCTTCTTACGCTGGTTATTCGAGAGCTAGAACGTTAAAAGACCATGTATTTGGTCTTTTTTTAAGGAATTGAGGGAAAAATCAACCTGTGGGTTAATTTTTCCTCAAATGATCGCATCACCAGCCTGCTGCGATGAAACTGCCCCGGCTGCGCAGGTAGTAGATGTTTGCGTCGATCTGCACGCTGCGCTCAAACTCCAATGACGAGGCCTGGTAGCCGGCAAACTCGCTGGTGAAGGTTTGGCCGGTCAACGTCGGTT
The DNA here is from genome assembly GCA_031380235.1 of Rhodoferax sp. GTDB lineage: Bacteria > Pseudomonadota > Gammaproteobacteria > Burkholderiales > Burkholderiaceae_C > JANYCG01. Next base: position 1,196 of record JANNFW010000604.1, read on the forward strand.
TGTCAATCAATGTTTTGTTCACAGCATCGACCTCAAAACGCACCAGGCTCTGGTAAGTGGGCACATAAAAGCCGCCACTTGAACTTGGGGTTTCATTCACACGCATCGGTATCGCGATGCGCGTTGTGTTGCCGACGGCAAACAAATTGATGCCATGGCGGTCAAAGTCCAGCCCGCTTATCGTCCCCGCTTTGCCGATGACGCGGGTGGCCAGCTCCTTCGGTGAAGCGGCGTTGCTCACGTCAAACAGCGACACCTTCACGCCTTGCACGCGGCCCTCGGCGGTGGCATCTTTGCCCACACCCAACAGCAGGCCTGCGCTGTCTGGCCCCACGGGCAGCAGGTAGTCGGAGTAGCCATTGGTTTTGAGTTCGCCTGAGACCTTGGGATCCAACGGATCGGCCAAATCCAGCACATACAGCGGGTCGGTTCGGCGGAACGTCACCACGTAGGCGCGCGCACCCAAGAATCGCACGGCGTAGACCTGCTCGCCGCTCAAGCCAATCGGTGCCGGGCGTTTTTGATTGGGCCAGGTCGCGATGGTTTTCAGTTTGGCGGTTGCGCTGGCGTCCTCACGCAGTACCGACAGAATCGCAGGTGACTTGGCGGCCACGCTGGAAGGTGCCTCCAGCACGCCAAACCAGCCAATGCTGCTGGTGTAGGTGACGACGCGCAGGTCGTTGTTGTGCTCGCTCATGCGGTACGAGGTTTTGCTGGCGTCCCAGCCCAGATGGCCGGCCACCGATCCCGAGCCTCGGTAGCTGATGGTCATCCCGCTGACGCCAAATTTGTGAATGTCCGTGGTGGGCTCTCCCCCGTAAATCAGGCTGCCGCCCTTCGTCACCACGTCGGTACGGCTGGTGGCCAGGTACAGATTTTTCGCCGACATGTACAAACCGTTGACACCGCCTAAAAAGCAACGGCTGCTGCGCTCAAGCATCGGCGATGCCAGGTTGATGGCGGTGATCGTTGTCAACTGCACCGCGCTGGAGGCGTTGGCAGCCTGCAACTGGCAGTCGGTGTCGGCCATCAAGGGTTGAACCGTCGGCCCGGCGCTGCTTTCGGCTTTGATCGACACCGTCGGCAGAATCTGCGGGTTGGTTACGCGCGCCACCGCCTCTTTGCGCTCCGTCACGCTGGGGCTTGCGCCGCTGCCACTGGCCAGCGGAAAGACGGTATCAAACCGCGGCAGCCAGCTGGTCACCACGTACAACGTGTTATCGATGGTGCGGCTGTCGATCAACTGGCCGTCAATGCGCAGGGTGCTGGCGCTGCTCAGGGGCTGGCCGGCTTTGGCGCTGACGATGTTGACCACGGTTTGGATTTGCACCACGGACGGAACGATTGATGTCGATATCGCGCTGGATGGCATATTTGAGGCCAGCGGATTACCCACTGGCACGCCGTACTTCACGTTTTGCCCGATCAAGGCCAACTGTTCGCCATTGGCTGCGAGGTGAAGACCGTTGAACCGGTCATCGCCCGGCAAGGCGATGCTGCCGCCCGCCTGCAGGCTGCCATCGGCCTGGCGCGTGTGCACGGCGAGCTGGGTCAGTTGCTGGTCACCAGGCTTGGCAACCGTCATCGCGAAAAGGCGGCTGCCGTCGGTCTTCAAAATGTCGGACTCGTCCACCCCGCCCTCCTGCAAGGTCGTGCTGGCGTAGGTGGGTGCGGCCACGGGTGCGCCATTGCTCTGCACAACGCCCGCTGGCGTGGCGACAGCCGGCAACAGCGTGCCCGTGAACACGAATCCGCTATCGCCATTGGCGGTCAATCCCTGGTCAATTTGCAGGTTGAGCTTCTTTTGGACATAACTCAACAACGCGCCGGGCTCAGAGGCTGCCAGCGCCACAGGCGACGTGACGGGCGGCGGCTCTACCGCAATCGGCGGGTTGACCGTGTTGCCGCCACCACTGCCGCCGCCACAGGCGGCAAGCACCAGCAGCGCGGCGGCTGCGGCGGCGTGGCGCACCGACTGACCCACCAACTGGCCCGCAGACTTGCGAGCGGGCAGGCGAACCGCCACGCGAATGAACTTGGGCCGCTTAGGTTGAATGAAGATGCGATGATCTGATTTGGGGTGTGACATGACTGCAATCCTTTCGAAAAAGTGCGTTGAATGTGCGGTTGATCGAGTAGTTGTTTATTTCCAGCGTTGTGGGATAATATCCCACAGATAATTTATCTGTCAACAATTTTTTTGAAAATAATGATGTGCATCGTTTTCGCACCCGACTGATCGCCCCACCGACAACGTGACTGCCCGCTCCACCGTCATCCTAGACAGCGTCCTGCACCTGCTCAAGCCAGCCGTGCGCCTAATGCTGCGCCATGGCGTGGCCTACCCGGCGTTTGCGGCAGCGCTCAAGCGGGTGTTTTTAGAAGCTGCGCAGGATGAGATCAAGGCAAGCGG
>JANNFW010000615.1:0-4015 GCA_031380235.1 Rhodoferax sp.
GCCCGCCTCGAACTGCGGGATTACCACCACCTGGCCGGCGCGATCGTAAGTCCAGCCGTGGTAGCCGCATTGGATGCGCCCTTGCGAGCACGCTTTGCCTTGCGCATCCACACACCATCCTTTTGAAAGCTGCGCCGTGCGGTGGCAGCAGCGATCACGCAGCGCAGCAGGCTCGCCTTGCGCATCTAGAAAGAGGACGATTTTTTCACCGAGCAAGGTGAAAGGTTTGGGGCCTTGGGCAAGATCGGTAAGGGGCATGACGGCATGCCAGAACTTGCGTAGTACAGGTTGTTGAGTGACCAGCATGAAGCGCTCCTGAAAGGGATGGTTCAAGAGCAATTTCCCACCGGCACTTTTTCAGTGCCGGTTGAACGCTTCTACTCTTGGCAAAGAAATCTTAGCAAACTTCGCGCCATCGCGTTTCTCAGCATCTGGCATGCGAAATGCATTGCTTCATCCAAGAGTAGAAGCGTTCAGCAGCCATGCACCAGCGTGGCCCGCCCGGAAATTGCTCTTGAACCGCCCCGACGACGCGTGCCACGTTCCGTCGGCGTTTTCAAGCAATCTGCCGGAGCACCCCATGAACCCAGACATCCCTTATTCTTCCCAATCAACGCCGAACCGCCGCACCTTCATGGCGAGCGCTGGTGCAGCAGCATCACTCGCTCTGCCCTCGGTTTGGGCACAGTCGCCCACCCGTCTCACGCCGCTGCGATTCACATTGGACTTTCGCATCACCGGGCAGACAGCGCCCTTCTTCCTGGCACAAAGCAAGGGCTACTTTAAAGACGAGGGGCTGGATGTCACTATTGATGTGGGCGCGGGTTCGGTCACGTCCATCACTCGCATCGCCAGTGGCGTTTACCAGATGGGCTTGGGCGACATCAGTTCGTTGGTCGAGTTCAACGCGCAAAACCCCGGCACGCCGTTGGTGCAGGCGGTCTACCAGTATTACAACCGCGCACCGTTTGTGATCATTGGCCGCAAAGACAAAGGCATCACCACAGACTTCCGCAGCCTTGAGGGCAAGAAGATCGCCGCCGCAGCTGTCGAGTCCACGCGCCGCGCCTGGCCGATGGTGGCCCGCAAGCTGGGTTTGAAACCGGATCTGTTTGCCTGGTCCACCACCGACTTCAGCGCCCGCGACAACGTGGTGGTGCGTGGTGATGTGGACGGTGCCACCTACTTTCACGACTCGGCCGTGTCGTTGTTTTCACGCATGAAGCTTGACGAGTTGTCGGTGCTGCAATACGCCAACGCGGGGGTCAACCTGTATGGCAACGCCATTCTCGCCAGTAGCAGCCTGATTGCGCAAAACCCCAAATCAGTCGCCGCGTTTCTGCGCGCCAGCAACCGCGCGATCATGGAAACCTTTGCCAACCCAGCTCCATCCATCGCGGCAACCAAACAGCGCGAGCCGATCTTGGACGAAAAGGTGGAGCTGGATCGTTGGAACCTCACCGCGCAGTACGTCGGCGCACCCGATACGCGCGGGCACGGCATTGGCGACATCCGCAAGCTGGTGCTGGAGCAGCAGGTCGATGAGGTGGTCGAGGTTTTCGGGCTGAAAGCCAAGCCCGGCGCGGACGGGCTTTTTAACCTGTCGATGCTGCCAGCCCGGGCTGAGCGCATGGTGAGGGCATGAGCGCGGGCACCTTCACACAAACCGATGGCCAATATCTGCAACAGGCCATTGCCTGGTCGCGTGCCGCGCGCGAGCGGGGCAATCGGCCGTTTGGCGCCGTCGTCGTATCTGTCGCCCCACCCGATCATCTGCATCGGCCCGGTGATGGTGCCCGAGGCGAGTGCGCCCCACGTTGGGTTTTGGAAATCATAAAAATGCCATTAACAAACCCATATTGGGTATATTGAGTGCTTTTTTCACTCAATTTGAACAAAATATTAGTAAAATAGTGCTCTAGCTCTCAAATAACATGCATGGCAAGCTATATATTACATAGCATCAATCCACCAGTGCCGCATACACCATGTCCCTGAAAAGATGCCGGTAATACTCGCGCTGGTTCGGGGCCTGATGGCTTGTCAATCCCAACGCGCCATCACGAACACGGGCGGGCACCACAGGCGCTGCGATGGAACGACCAGTTCGGCGGCCACTTCTCATGTCATTCCCGCACCGGCGGCCTGCCGAACATTGATTCCTTCGGGATCGAATCGTTCCAGGCAATGAACGTTGATCCCAAGGTTGTCGGGGGTAACTCGCTTGCGATGAAACGGATAGATTCCGCATGTCCTGCAGAAGAAGTGACGCGCAGTCTTCGTGTGGAACTGGTACTCGGTTAGCGCGTCTTGTCCAGCGAGTAGTCGGAACTGACTTTCGTGGACTTTGACCATGAGCGCGTTCTTCCTCTTACAGATTGAGCAATCGCACGTTGTCAGTTCTGGGAAATCTGTATCAATTTCGAATCGAACAGCGCCGCAGTGGCAGCTACCGACATAGGTTCTGAGTGCACGTACTTTCATGCATTTGGCTCGTGCTGGTTGTCTGATTCGTGGCACGCAACGCACAGTTTATTCCCGTCTGGATCACGAAAGTACGCGCCATAGTAGTTGGCGTGGTACTGCGGCCTCAATCCCGGTGCACCTTCACATGTTCCTCTACTGGCGAGCGCAACGGCATGAGCGCGACGTACAGTGGTTCGATCACTTGCTGCGAGTGCAATCATCTGCCCGTTCCCTTGGTCATGGGCTTGCCCATTGAAGGGATGTCCAATGACCAAAAATGGTCTCGACTTTCCTTCGCTGTGCCAACCTGCCCACGGCTTGGATGTATCGATGAACCGTTGTTCTAGTCCGAGTGAACTCAGTACTTCCGTGTAGAACTGAAGTGCCCGCGCAAAGTCGGTGACGCTGATGAAGATGTGAGAGTACATGAGCGTGCTCTTTTGTGCTGGTTAATGCAATGTCCACCGCAAAGTGCTGCGGCATAAGCTGGCAACTTGGTCTGAAAAAACGGTCATTCTCATTCCCCGCATAAATTCTTCAATCCATTAAAAATCGCGCCAAACCCGGCATTTGCAAAAATGATTGCGGCCTTGTCTGCTGCGCAATCTTCACTGATCTGCCTCCCGCAGGAGTATCCCTGAATTCATGGGGACTGTCGGACGCTACGATTCAGAAGTCAACCTCGAAAATTTGTCAGTTCGGTCAAAGTTCATTATTTACCACATTTGTAGTCAATTATTTCTAAAAATAAACCTGAGAGTTCATTTTTAACGTTAAATCCGCTCAAATCGCAAATATATGAACAAAATACGGCTCTAGCTCTCGTGGAATATGCATAATAAGATATTTAATACATAGCAACAGTTGGCTACCTAATCCACCAACGCCACATACATCATGTCGCGAAACAGATGTCGGTAGTACTTGCTGTGGTTGGGAGCCTAACGGCTTGCCGATCCCAAAGCGCCATCGCAAACACAGGCGGGTGCCCTAGGCGCTGCGATGGAATGACCAGTTCGGCAGCCACTTCACGCATTACCCCAAAGCCTGACGGGAACATGTCTGGCAGCGTTCGCAAAGTCTTTGTCTGACGACAACAGCGTCATCTCGTAACGACCGCACAGCTGCACCAAGAGCGCGTCAATCGTGCCAATTTGTACGCCGCCTCTACGGCAGGCGTTTCGAACCTCGGCGGCTGCGACATGATCTTGGCGGTCGGGTTGAATCAATGGGAGTGCGCCGAATCGCTCGATGATGGCTTCCCTCGCCGTCGGGCCGTTGAATCCTTGCAACAGTTCCTGGAGAATCAGGCCCGTCGTGACGACAGAGTCTGCGCCATCGAGTGCTTCGCGCAGGGCGATGACTTCCTTGGTTTCAACTGCGCTGTCACGGCGCAATGCCAACGACCAGACACTGGTGTCGACAAGGAGCGTCATGATCTTGAACGCTCTGCCTTGTAATCGTAAGTGGAATCCCATTCCAGTTTTCCGAACAGCTCGGCCACGCGCCGCTGCTCCCGTCTGGCGATGAATTCTTTGAGGGCAAGCGT
>JANNFW010000262.1:0-1704 GCA_031380235.1 Rhodoferax sp.
GACCAGCGCAGCCCAAAAAACACCGCAATCGCTACCGCTGGCAGCAGCAGCAACTGGTAGGCGGTGTACGTCACATTACCGATTTTGAGGTTGCCCATTGCATCGACCGCATGCGTGACGGACACCGGGCTGGTACCCCAGATCAGTCGCTGCAAATCTTCCAGAATCATGAAAACGGCGAATGTGGCCAACAGTTGCATGACAGGATCGAGGTGCAGGATGCGCCGGATCAGGCCGTACTCCATCACCGCACCCAAGATCAAGCCGACCGCCAGCTCACCTAATAACAGGGCGAGCAGCGACAGGGGAATGGATTGACCATTGCCGATCAGCTTGCCGACCGTTGCCGCCGCGTAGCCGCCAAACGCGTACAGACTGCCGTGCGCCACGTTCAGAATACGCATCACGCCAAAAATCAGCGTGAGGCCCAGCGCGACGAGAAATAGCAGGGCGGCCTGAGTCAGCCCGTCCGCCAGGGCCAGAATAATCAGCGAACCACTCATGCGGCAGCGGTGTTCAAAATCCTTCTCAGAACGCTGTTCAGAACGTTTTTATGCGTGCGTCCTTCAACAACTCAGGTTTGAGCGTTTTCACCCACTCGGGCGACTTGGTGCCCACTGGGTTTTGCACCATGTCGCCGGGGAAAATCGTCAATGCGTCGATGATGGCAAACGGGTAGGCCGCCACGTTCTTCGTCACGCCCAGCATCTGGTCTTCGAGCCCCTGGCCGTCTTCGCGCATGGTGACGGGCCGCGTCAAGCCGCGAAACTTCAGGCTGCGCATCGCGTCGGCCAACTGCTCGACGCTGGGCCAATTGCCGCTGTTGGCCTTGATGGCAGCGTTGTGCGCATCGACCACCGCTTGAATCGCAGCAACGGCGTGGTAGGCCGAGTAGATCGGGTACTGCCCAGTTTTGGCGCGGAATTTTTCTATGAAGGCTTTGTGCTTGGCATCGTCTTTGTACTCCGGGTGCAAAAAGTAATGGTCTCCGCGCATGCCCACCAATACGCCATCGGGCATCGATTTGCCCACGCGCTCCAGTGAGCTTTCAGCCAGCGGGAGCACCCAGGTGGACGACTTGAGCAAGCCGCGCTGTGCGGACTGGCGAATCAGCGTGTCCAGCTCGCCACCCCAGGACGTCGACAAAATCACATCGGGACTCAAGGCCTGCAGGCGGCTGATTTCCGAGCTGAAATCGGCCGAGCCGAACTTGGGGAACAGCTCGGCAACCACCTGCACATCAGGTTTCAAAGCACGCAAGGTGTTGATGAAAATCTCCCACGAGTCGCGGCCCCACGCGTAGTCTTGGTTGATCACGGCCAGCGTCTTGAAGTTGGGCTTGGTGCGCAGCAAATGCAGCACGGTGGAGACCATCTCGGACGTCGCATTGGCCTGCGTGCGCACCACGTATTTGTAGCGTTTGTTCTCTAAAATTTTCTCGGTGCCGCAGTCCCACATCACGTTGAGGACTTTAAGGTCCTCGCCCACCGGGGCCAGCGCGTTGCAGTTGCCGCTGGAGATGGCGGCCAGCATCACCTTCACGCCTTCTTCCTGCACCACGCGCCGGTATTCTGAGAGCAGCTTGTCGCCGCCAATGCCCTCGTCCAGGATGATCGGTTTGATCTTCACCCCGGCGATGCCGCCGGCCGCATTGATCTCGTCGATGGCGATCTCGGCGGCCGCCTTGCCCGGCAGGCCGAACAC
>JANNFW010000635.1:0-6567 GCA_031380235.1 Rhodoferax sp.
CGCGTGCAGGACGGTGAAATCCGCTTGGTTGACCTGGCTCAGGCTTTGCGTCGCGCCCAGCAAATCGCGGCCAAATACGCAAGGCCAGGGGAAAGCGTCGTCGATGAATTGATCAGCGAGCGCAGGCAGGCCGCAGCGCAGGAGTTAAGCGGGTTTTTGACAGCTCTGCGGTGCTGGCAGCGCTTTTTCAGGAGCCCGGCGGAGAAAGCGTGGTTGCGGTGTGGACTGAGGGCGAGAGCTTTATCAGCACCGTTAACTATGCCGAAATCGTCGCAAAATTAAGCGAGCGGGGCATGAGCGACACGGAAATTTCGGTCGTCATGGAAGGGGTGCCACTGGCTTTAGTAGATTTTGATCAAACTACCGCGCATGCCAGCGGACTGCTGCGCAGCCGCACTGAGGCGCTCGGTTTGTCTCTCGGGGATCGTGCTTGCTTGGCGTTGGCGATGGGACAAAATGCAATTGCGGTGACTGCCGACAAACAGTGGCAGAAACTTGAAGGTGCGGTGACTTTGTCGGTCATTCGGTGAGTCTTCGATAACCTTGATTTTCGCTATATATTGTATAGCTATTTATGCATACAATACGAAGGCTAGAGCGTTATTTTATTCGTAAATAGGTCGTTTTGACTCAAAATGACGTCTACTATACCCAATAAAGGTATATTGAGTCTCAAAATCAATAGCCCTCCAAATCCCGTTGCCCGTCGGCATTACGGGTAATCACTTATCATCAGGAGCCGCAAACAGTGCGGCTTTTTGTTGTTTGAATGCCCGACCTCCCAAACTCGTCCTCGGACTTACCCCTGATCGAACTGAAAAGCCTTAGCTTCGGCTACGGCGAGCGGGCGATTTTGGATGGCGTGTCGCTCACGGTGCCTCGGGGCAAGGTCACGGCGTTGATGGGAGCCTCGGGCGGTGGGAAGACGACCGTGCTGCGGCTGATTGGCGGGCAGTACCGGGCGCAAAAAGGGGAGTTGCTGATGGCGGGCTCGGCGATGGGCGGCCAATCTGTGCACGATGTCGGCAAACTTGATCACGCCGGGCTGTACGCGGCGCGTCGGCGCATGGGGATGCTGTTCCAGTTTGGCGCGCTGTTCACCGATCTTTCGGTTTTTGACAACGTCGCTTTCCCCTTGCGCGAACACACCGATTTGCCTGAAGTGTTGATTCGCGACATCGTGCTGATGAAGCTCGGCGCGGTGGGCCTGCGTGGCGCACGCGACCTGATGCCCAGTGAGATTTCAGGCGGTATGGCGCGGCGGGTGGCATTGGCGCGGGCGATTGCGCTGGACCCGGAATTGATCATGTACGACGAGCCCTTTGCCGGGCTGGATCCGATCTCGCTCGGCACCGCGGCGCGGCTGATCCGTCAGCTGAACGACACCATGGGCCTGACCAGCATCGTCGTCTCGCACGATCTGGAAGAGACGTTTCACATTGCCGACAATGTCATCATTCTGGCCAATGGCAAGGTGGCCGCCGAAGGTACGCCACAGGAAGTGCGCGAAAGTATGAATGCGCTGGTGCATCAGTTTGTCAATGCCCTGCCGGATGGCCCGGTGCAATTTCACTACCCTGGCCCGAGCGTTGAGGATGATTTCTCGCGTCGCAAAGAGGGGCGATTATGAGTGCGTTCAAACCAGCCGATGCGTTATCGTCGCTCGGTTTTGCCGTTCGCGCCAAGCTCGCCGACATCGGGGCCTCGACCCGTCTTTTCTTCCGATTGGTCATGCTGCTGGGTGCCAGCTTGAAGCGCTTTGGCCTGGTGCGCGATCAAATTCACTTTCTAGGCAATTACTCGCTGGCCATCATCACGGTGTCGGGCCTGTTTGTCGGTTTTGTATTGGGTCTGCAGGGCTACTACACCTTGCAGCGCTACGGCGCGTCCGAGGCCTTGGGGCTCTTGGTGGCGCTGAGTCTCGTGCGCGAGTTGGGGCCAGTCATCACGGCGCTGCTGTTTGCCGGGCGGGCCGGCACGTCGCTCACGGCCGAGATCGGTTTGATGAAGGCGGGTGAGCAGTTGAGCGTGATGGAGATGATGGCGGTCGACCCGGTGCGGCGCATTTTGGCGCCTCGCTTTTGGGCGGGTGTGATCACCATGCCCCTGCTGGCTGCTGTGTTCAGCGCCGTTGGCGTATTGGGCGGCTGGGTCGTGGGCGTGCTGATGATTGGCGTGGACTCCGGCGCATTCTGGAGCCAAATGCAAGGCGGCGTGGACGTTCTGCGTGATGTGGGCAATGGCGTGCTCAAAAGCGTGGTGTTTGGCTTTACCGTGACTTTTGTAGCGCTGGTGCAGGGCTTTGAGGCGCAGCCCACGCCGGAGGGTGTGTCCCGCGCCACCACGCGAACCGTGGTGGTGGCATCGCTCGCGATTTTGGGGCTCGATTTCATCCTCACGGCCCTGATGTTCAGCATCTGACGGCCACCGCCTGACATATACCTGGAGTTAAAAATGCAACGCTCAGCCAATGATTTTTGGGTCGGCCTGTTCGTCTTGATTGGTGCCGCCGCACTGCTGTTTCTGGCCTTGCAGTCGGCCAACCTGTTGACCTTAAGTTTTCAGTCGAACTACAAAGTGATGGCTAAATTCGACAATATTGGCGGTATCAAACCCAAGGCGCCCGTCAAAAGCTCTGGCGTGGTGGTGGGCCGTGTGGAATCGATCACATTTGATGACAAATCTTTCCAGGCCCGCGTCACGCTAGCCATGGAAAACCGTTACGCTTTTCCCAAAGACAGTTCGCTCAAAATATTGACCAGCGGGCTCCTCGGTGAGCAGTACATCGGTATTGAAGCGGGGGCTGACGACAAGAATTTAGCAACGGGCGACACCATCTCCACCACGCAGTCCGCAGTGGTGTTGGAAAACCTGATCAGCCAGTTTTTGTTCAGCAAAGCGGCAGACGGAAAAGCATCAGACGTTAAGACATTGGAAGGCAAGGCGGCGGACATCACCAGTGCGCCTCCAACTGTGCCTGTAACGACGCCTGCAACTGTGCCGGCCAGTGGGAGTAAATAATGAAGATACGACGATCCATGAATTTTCCAAACAGTCATTCGGCTGATTTTGTCCGCGGTATGCGCTTGTCGACTTTGGCCATTTCCACCGTGCTGACAATGGGATGCGCCAGTGTCCCGGCCTCGAATCCGCGCGACCCGTGGGAGAGCTACAACCGCTCGATGAGCGCCATTAACGAAAGAGTGGATGCGGCGCTGTTAAAGCCGGTAGCTAACGTCTACAAAACTGTTACCCCGCCGCTGGTGCGCACGGGTGTGAGCAACTTCTTCGTCAATTTGAGTGAGCCGTGGACTGCCTTCAACGCGCTGTTGCAGCTCAATGTTCAGGCAGCGGTGGAGACCATCATGCGGTTCAGCGTCAACACCTTTTTTGGGTTGGGCGGGGTCTTGGACATCGCCAGCGAATTGGGGATGGAGCACCAACGCCAGGACTTCGGCCAGACCCTGGGTGTTTGGGGTGTGCCCAGCGGGCCCTACTTTGTGCTGCCGATTTACGGGCCTTCTACCGTGCGTGACGCGGCGGGCTTCAGCATCGAGACGCGCGCAGACCCGCTCACCAATCAAACCAATTTGACTGTGAAAGATACCTTGATCATCCTGCGCGCGGTGGAGCTGCGCGCCAGCCTGCTGCGTGCGGGCAACGTGCTGGAGGAAGCGGCCTTGGACAAATACACCTTCACCCGTGACATTTTTTTACAACGTCGCGACAATCTGGTTTTTGATGGGCGGGATCCGCCCGATCCTGATGAAAAAGCCGACAAATCTTCGGAAAAATCGGCGCCTGCAAAGTAGGGGGTGGAGAACATCCAGATGCAGTTGATGCACCTTGAAGTCGTCTGGATATTGAGTTAGTGCGTTAATGAAATTGCGGAATAAACCGCTATTGAGAAGAGATTTATGAAACGTCGTTATCTGGCTAAGTACTTGGTGAGCGCGGTGGGTGGTTTGATGGCGGGCTTTATGCTCGCAGGCGGCGCGTTCGCGCAGGCCGCTGAAGAAGCGCCCGATGCCTTGGTCAAGCGCCTGTCGACCGACGTGCTTGAAACCATCAAAGCCGACAAAACTATCGCGATGGGCGACACAGCGAAGGTCGTGACTCTGGTTGAAACCAAGGTCATGCCGCACGTCAACTTTGAGCGCATGACGGCCTCGGCTGTTGGCCCCGCGTGGCGCCAGGCCACGCCCGAGCAGAAGAAGCGTCTGCAGGACGAATTCAAGACGCTGCTGGTTCGCACGTACTCAGGCGCGCTCGCTCAGGTCAGCGACCAAGTCATCACCGTCAAGCCCTTTCGCGCGGCGGCTGAAGACAAGGAAGTCATCGTCAGGACCGAAATCAGGGGCGGGGGCGATCCGATTCAACTGGACTACCGCCTGGAGAAAACGCCGGGCGCGGGCGCGGGCTGGAAAATCTACAACCTGAACGTGTTGGGGATCTGGCTGGTGGAGACCTACCGCAGCCAGTTCGCGCAGGAAATCAACGCCAAAGGCATTGATGGCTTGATCACCGCGCTGACCGAGCGCAATAAGGCGAACGCCAGCGCCAAAAAGGCCTGATCGTGATTGCCTTGCCCGCTGAGTTGACGCAGGAGCACGCCGCAAGCTGCCTGCAGACAATGCAGCAAGGCCTGGATTCTGAGGCTGGCCCTGAAGTGGTGGTGAGCGGTGCTGCGCTACAGCGGTTTGATTCGTCGGCGTTGGCGGTTCTGCTGGACCTGCGCCGTCAATGCCAGTCCTCGGGCAAGCAGTTTGCGGTCACAGACCTTCCGAGGCAACTGCTGGACTTGGCGGGGCTGTATGGAATTGCGGAGCTTTTGCACGCAGCCTGAAGCACTCAATTTGCAAGGTCGGGCTAGAATAGAGGGCTAGTCAAGATAGGCCCCATGCCCGCAATTTCCTTCAAGCAGATCACCAAAGCCTATTCTTCTCCGCGTGGCCGTAAAGGTTCAACCTTTTTGGCTTTGGATGGTGTCAGCCTCGATATCGAACAAGGCGAGTTCTTCGGTCTGCTAGGCCCGAATGGTGCGGGCAAAACCACGATGATCAGCATTCTGGCAGGCCTCACACGGGCCACCAGCGGGACCGTGTCGGTGCTGGGCAGCGATGTTCAAAAAGACTACGCCAACGCGCGTCGCAAGCTCGGCGTGGTGCCGCAAGAGCTGGTGTTCGACCCTTTTTTCAATGTGCGTGAGGCGCTGCACATCCAGTCCGGTTACTTTGGCATCAAGAACAACGGGGCCTGGATCGACGAGCTGCTGCACAACCTGGGTTTGACCGACAAAGCCGAGTCCAACATGCGCCAGCTTTCAGGCGGTATGAAGCGCCGCGTCTTGGTGGCCCAGGCGCTGGTGCACAAACCCCCTGTAATTGTGTTGGACGAACCCACCGCAGGCGTTGATGTGGAGCTGCGCCAAACGCTGTGGCAATTTATCGCCCGTCTCAACAAAGAAGGCTCCACCGTGCTGCTCACCACGCACTACCTGGAAGAAGCCGAAGCGCTGTGCGGTCGCATTGCCATGCTGAAAACCGGCAAGGTGGTGGCGCTGGCGGCCACGTCTGAGTTGCTCAAAGCCGCGTCGAGCAACGTGCTGCGCTTCAAGATTGACAGCGAACTGCCGCCCGCGCTCAAAGCCAAAGCCCGCATCACCGGGCGCATCGTCCAGTTTCCGGCGCACGATGCGGCAGAGATCGAGAGCTATCTGGCGGCGGTGCGCCAAGCCGGGCTTGTGGCCGAAGATGTCGAGATTCGCAAAGCGGATCTTGAGGATGTCTTTCTCGATGTGATGGCGGGTGCAGGCAAACCGAAACTGGAGCTTGCAGCATGACCGGCTGGCAAACGCTGTTGTACAAGGAAACATTGCGCTTCTGGAAAGTGGCTGCGCAAACTATCGCAGGCCCAGTGCTCACCGCCTTGCTGTACCTATTAATCTTCGGCCACGCGCTGGAGGCTCACGTCAAGGTGTACGACAAGATCAGCTACACCGCGTTCCTGGTGCCTGGCCTGGCCATGATGAGCGTGCTGCAAAACGCGTTTGCCAACAGCTCGTCATCACTCATCATGAGCAAAGTGATGGGCAACTTGGTGTTCTTGTTGCTCACGCCGTTGTCGTACCTGAATTGGTACGTGGCCTATGTCGGCGCCTCGGTGGTGCGCAGCCTGGTGGTGGGTATTGGCGTTTTTGCGGTGTCCGCATTTTTTACCGATGTCAGCTTCGTCGCGCCGCTGTGGATTTTTGTCTTCGCCGTGATGGGGGCAGCGCTGATGGGCACCTTGGGGCTGGTCGCGGGCCTGTGGGCCGAGAAGTTTGATCAGCTGGCAGCGTTTCAAAATTTCGTCGTCATGCCCATGACGTTTTTGAGCGGCGTTTTTTACTCGATCCATTCGTTGCCAAAATTCTGGCAAGGCGTGAGCCACCTCAACCCGTTTTTCTACATGATTGACGGTTTTCGCTACGGATTTTTTGGTGTGAGCGACGTGTCGCCCTGGCTGAGTTTTGCGGTGGTCGGCACAACTTTAATCGTGGTCAGCGTGGTCACCATCCACTTGTTG
>JANNFW010000665.1:0-2675 GCA_031380235.1 Rhodoferax sp.
GCGCTGGTGAAATATCTGGACAACGTGGCCGACGACGCCATTGTGGGCGTCAACATCCCCAACGGCATTCCGCTGGTGTACGAGCTGGATGAAAATTTAAAACCGATTCGGCACTATTACCTGGGGGAACATGGAACCACACCGTGAATATCACCTCCAAGGTGTATATTGACTATTCGCCGAGTGTGGCGGAAAGCGAACTGAGAACTATATGGGTCATAAACTGAAAATCGCGGGCTGGATTTCTGTAGGCGTGATGGCCGGGGCGTTGACGACGATTTCGCTGACCACCGTCGCGCGCGGCACGCTGGCACCTTTGCCGCTGGAGGAGCTACAGCAGCTCGCCGCCGTGTTTGGCATGGTCAAAAGTGACTATGTGGAGCCGGTCGACGAGAAAAAACTCATCACCGATGCCATCACCGGCATGGTGGCCAGCCTGGATCCCCATTCGCAGTATTTCGACAAAAAGACCTTCAAGGAATTTCGTGAAGGCACGGCCGGTCGATTTGTCGGCGTGGGCATTGAAATCTCGCAGGAAGACGGCCTGGTCAAAGTGATCTCGCCGATTGAAGGCTCGCCCGCCTTCCGTGCGGGTTTGAAGACCAACGACCTGATCACCAAAATTGACGATACCCTGGTCAAAGGCCTGTCTCTGAACGAGGCCGTCAAACGCATGCGCGGCGAACCCAATACCAAGGTGAACTTGACGATCTTCCGCAAGGATGAGAGCCGCACCTTCCCCGTGACCATCACGCGCGAAGAGATTCGCACCGTCTCCGTTCGTGGCAAGGTGGTGGAGCCCGGCTACGCGTGGATTCGCGTCTCGCAGTTTCAGGAACGCACGGTGGAAGACTTTGCGAAAAAGGTCGAAGAAGTCTACAAACAAGAGCCCAACATGAAGGGCCTGGTGCTTGATTTGCGCAACGACCCAGGCGGCCTGCTGGAGGGGGCGGTGGCCATATCGGCCGCGTTCTTGCCAGAGAACGTCACCGTTGTATCCACCAACGGCCAACTGGCCGACAGCAAATTCACCTACAAAGCCTCGCCCGAGTTTTACCAGCGCCGTGGCGGTGCCGACCCGATCCGGCGCATGACAGAAGCGACCAAAGGCGCCCTCAAAGGCGTGCCATTGGTGGTGCTAGTGAATGAAGGCTCGGCCTCCGCCAGCGAGATCGTGGCTGGGGCGTTGCAAGACCACAAACGCGGCACCATCATGGGTAACCAGACCTTCGGCAAAGGCTCAGTGCAAACCGTGCGGCCACTGGGGCCAGACACGGGCTTGAAGATCACCACCGCCCGCTACTACACGCCGTCGGGCAAGTCGATCCAGGCCAGGGGTGTCGTGCCCGATGTGATGGTGGACGAGTCTGAAGAAGGCAACTTGTTCGCTGCGCTGCGCACGCGCGAAGCGGATCTTGAGAAGCATTTGGGCAGCGGCCAAGGTGCCGAGAAAAAGGACGCGGGCGCAGAAAAGATCCGTGAAGATGCACGCGAAACCGCCCGCAAGAGGTTGGAGGAAGAATCCAAAAAACCGCTCGCTGATCGTCGCGTCCCCGAATTTGGCTCGGACAAAGACTTCCAACTGGGTCAAGCCATCAACAAACTCAAAGGCCGCGCGGTGCTGGTGAGCAAGACGATTGTTGAGCGCAAGGAAGAAGTTAAAGAGAACTAGCCCCCACGGTTGCCCACTGCGTGTGGCTCCCTGCCCCCCGAGGGGGCCGCATTTTGCCTTGGGGCTGCCCAGCGGCAAAACTTTTCACTTAACTCGATGGAAGACAACCAACTTCTGCGCTACTCGCGCCACATCCTGCTCAATGAAATCGGTATCGAAGGGCAAGAGCGAATCCTCAACGCCCGCGCGCTGATCATCGGCGCAGGCGGTTTGGGCTCCCCGGCGGCACTGTACCTCGGCTCAGCGGGGGTCGGCCACATCACCCTCGTGGACGATGACGAGGTCGACGTCACCAACCTGCAACGCCAAATCGCCCACACCGTCGCGCGCTTGGGTCAGCCCAAAACAATGTCGGCGCAAACCGCCATTCACGCGATCAACCCCGAGGTGCAGGTCACCGCCGTCACGGCACGGGCACAAGGCGACTTGCTCAATTCCCTGGTCGCACAAAACGACATCGTGCTCGATTGCAGCGACAACTACACCACCCGCCACGCCATCAACGCCGCCTGCGTGCGCCACGGCAAGCCGCTGGTATCCGGCGCAGCGATCCGGTTTGACGGCCAAATCAGCGTGTTTGACGCGCGCCAGGCGCACTCACCTTGCTACGCCTGCATGTTCCCGCCGGACGAAAGCTTTGAAGAAACCCGCTGCGCGACGATGGGTGTGCTGGCACCCCTGGTGGGTATCATCGGCGCGATGCAGGCGGCCGAAGCCTTGAAGCTGATCAGCGGCGCGGGCCACACGCTGATTGGCCGCCTGCTGATGCTCGACGGCCTGAATATGGAATGGAACGAAATCCGCGTGGCGCGGGATGTAGCCTGCCCGGTGTGCGGGCACTTGGCGGGGCATTGAATGTCGGAACTCGTTTGCTATTATTTATATAGCTATCTATGCATGTTATTCGAGGGCTAGACGCCAATTTGATTCATAATTTGGCGATTTTTCCGTCGAAATCGCAATTTATTAACCTGTGGGTTAATTTTTATTCAAAATTTCACCA
>JANNFW010000676.1:0-5294 GCA_031380235.1 Rhodoferax sp.
TCGCTGGAGCTGATATCTGACAGCACGATGACGAACTCATCTCCACCCAGTCTCGCCACCACATCCGAGTCGCGCACGGTCGTCAAAATGCGGCGGGCCACCTCGCGCAGCAGGCCGTCGCCCACGTGGTGGCCCAGCGAGTCGTTGACGTTTTTGAACTTGTCCAGATCCAGAAACAGTACCGCCGCCTGGTGCTGGTTTCTGCGGGCCAGCGCCAGCACGCCGTCGAGACGCTCCATCAAGTACGCGCGGTTGGGCAACTGGGTCAGCGCATCATGCAGCGCCAAAAACTCGATGTGGGCCTGCGCGGCCTTGCGTGCGGTGATGTCGCGCACGACGATCAGACGCATTTTCTCGCCACTTTTCCCACCGCCCGTGGGCATCTCGCGCGACATGCATTCCACCGCTACTTCATGACCGTCTTTGTGCAGGATCGTCACCTCGTACAGCGCCTCGTTACCACGTACGGCATCGTCAATGATCATCTGGTGCCAGCGCTGGGGCATGAACTCCAGCGTTTTGCGGCCGATCGCATCGGCGCGCGAGTAGCCGGTGATGCGCGTCATGGCTTCGTTGGAGTCGATGATCACCAAGTCTTTGTGAAAGATGATGCCTTCTTCTGTGGCCTCAAAAAAGCGCCGCATGCGCTCATCACTCTGGCGCAGCGACTGCTCGACGCGCCAGTGTTCGGTGATGTCGTTGATCAGCACAAACGCACCTTCCAGCACCTGATCGTCGTCAAAGTGCGGCAACAGCTTGACCTCAATCCTGCGGGTTTCGCCACTCTGCAAAACCTGGTCACGCGTGTAGGTGGTCGGCTTGCCCGCCAGTGCCTGCTCCACGTACGGGCCAATCTTGCTCCACGCCCCTTCGCCAATCGCCTCCCTCACCGTCTTGCCCAGAATGGTCTCAACGGTCCAGCCATTGAACTCCGCGTAACGGCGGTTGGCGAACAGGCAGCGCTGCTCCTTGACCTCGTAATAGGCGATCAGCGCAGGTACCGCATCGGCGATCAGGCGCAGCTGCGCTTCGCGCGCGCGGCTGGTCGTCCTATCGGGCTTCTTCGAGTCACTCATGCCGTGATGGTGTGGGATGGTGCGGTCTTGTTTTGATAGCTTATACGGATTTATCGATTAATACACACCTGCCGAAAAATAGACATCAAAAAGTTAACCTCTGAGTACCTATTTGACAAACCCGTCCCGCAGCGCGCGCTTGAGCACTTTGCCAATGGCGCTTCGGGGTAGTTCATCGACAAAATGCACGCCCGAGGCACGTTGCGTTTTACCGACGCGTGCGTTGAGCCAAGCCAGCAGTTCATCTCCTGCGGCCAGATGGCCCGCACGCAGCACCACAAACGCCACCGGCGTCTCGCCCCAATGCAGCGACGGCACGCCCACCACGGCCGCCTCCAGTACGGCTTCGTGCTTGCGAAGGATGGCCTCCAGGTCGCTGGGGTAAATGTTGAAGCCGCCGGAGATGATCATGTCTTTCCTGCGGTCAAAAAGCGTCAAGAAGCCATCAGCATCCAACCGCCCAATGTCACCCGTGCGGATGAAGCGCTTGCCCGTGGCGTCGAACCACTCGGCCTCACGCGTCTTCTCGGGCTGGCGATGGTAGCCAATCATCATGCTGGGCGAATGCCCCACCACCTCGCCCGCCTCGCCAGCCGCCACCTCCACGCCCGCTTCGTCAATCAAGCGGATGTCGTGCCCCTGGGCCGCGCGGCCCACGGTGTGCAGCTTGCTGGGATGCAGATGCGCATCCAGAATGAAGGAGCCACCGCCCTCGGTCATGCCATAAAACTCCACCAGCCCGCCTGGCCAACGCGCCAGCACATCGGCCTTTAGCGCTGCGGCAAATGGCGCACTGGTGCAAAACTTGATCTTGAACGAAGACAAATCAAACGTCGAAAAAGCGTCCTGCGACATGATGCGCTGGTACTGCACCGGCACCAGCATGGTGTGCGTGACGCGCCATTGCTGCGCCAGTTTCAGATAGCCCAGGGCCTCGAATTTCGGCATCAACACCACCGTGCCACCAAAGGCCAGCGTGGGGAAAAAAACCACCAAGGTGGTATTGGAGTAAAGCGGTGTGGACAAGAGCGTCACCGTGCTGCCGTCATACCCATAAGTGCCGCCCCGCGACACGTGCATCCAGCGCATGCCGTGCGACTGCACAATGCCCTTGGGCTCGCCCGTGGTGCCGGAGGAATAGATGATGTTGAAAGTCCAGCTCGGCTCTACCGCGACGATTCTTGGCACCAAGCCGGAATCGCCCAACCAACGGCTCAGCCCCTCATTCAGCCCCTCATCCATCATGACGCACGCTGCATCAACATCGCCCAGCAATCCCCTGCTTCCCGCATCGGTAAACACCAGCTTCGCGTCAGCATCACGCACCATGCGCACCAGGCTCTCACGGGTCGAGCCCGGTGCCAGCGGTGCCACCACAACGCCCGCGCGCAAAGCCCCCAAAAATACCGCCGCGTAGTTGACGCAAGCCTGCGCGCACAGGGCAATGCTGTCACCGCTTTGCAAGCCATCTCGCTGCAACGCGGCCGCCACGCGGTCCATCAACACGTCAAGCGCGCCGTAGCTCAGTGTGTGTGACCCTTCAGCCAACGCGAGACGCATGGGAGCTGCCTGGGCATGCTGGCGGATCATGTCTGAGACGGTGGCAAAATCGGTTTGGTGGGGGTCGATCATGGCGGGTTTGGGTTGGCTGATGTAGATCACGATGGTAAGCCGTACAGCGGTATCTCCAACTCGAGTATGCTACATAATATATAGCTATAAATCTATATAATTCGAGAGCTAGAGGCTTATTTTACGATAATTCTCGAATATTTGGGCATTTTAGCCCATAAATTAACTCGCAGGTTAATTTTTCGCGCGAATTTCTATTGGCAGTGTGGCAACGACCACCAAGCCCGGATGCGCATTCTGCAAGATCAATCTGCCACCATGCGCTTGCGCCACCAAACGGCACAGATACAGCCCCAGCCCTACGCCACCCGTGCTGCGCTGGCGGCCTGCATCGGTTCTGAAGAAAGGCTCAGCCAGTTGGGACAACTGACTCTCAGACACGCCTGCGCCGTGGTCGCGCACACTCAAACGCAGGTGATTGCCGTCTTCGGTCAGGTTGATCTGGGTCAGGCTGACTTCAATCAGCGCATCTTCAGATTTGTCCACCGACGGGCTGTGGCGCACAGCGTTGTCCAGCAGATTGCGCAGCAGCAACCGGATGCGCACCCGGTCTACCGCGATCTGCGGCAAATTGCTTTCGGCATTGATGACAAAACGTGGCGTCTGCCCAGCCACATTCACGCCACTCACCACCTCCCGCACCAGTGCCGCCAAATCGGTCGGCTCGCGATGCAGCGCCGCGTGGCTGCCGCTCAGGCGCTCGCTTTCCAGCAGGTCGGTGATCAGCCGGGACATCTCGGCCAGATCGCGCAGCAGGGCTGATCGTTGTGCCGCAATGTCAGTCGTTTCAGGCAGCAGTTCGGTGTTCAGCCGCGCGCGGGTGAGGGGCGAGCGCAGCTCGTGGCTGATGGCCAGCAGCAGGCCGCGCTTGGCCTCCAGCATTTGGTGAATGTCTTGCCCCATGGTGTTGATCTGTACGGCCAGGTCGCCCAGCTCGTCGCGCCTGCGAACGTCAATCGGCTGGCTGAAATTGCCGGCCCCGAAGCGCTGCGCACCCGCGCCAATATCGTCCAGCGGTTTCAGCAGGCGGCGCAGGTAGGCGAAGGCCAGCGCGGTCAACAGCAGCAACGCGGTCAGCGTAATCCAGACGAAGGCACCTGGGCCGCGCCGCCAGTTCAGGTCGCCCAGGCCGAACTGGATGGTGTGCCCGTCCGCCGTGGTGCGCAGCAGCAGGCGTGCGTTGGCGCGGTCTTGGCCATAACCGCTGTAGTCGTCGGTGCGGCTGTTGAACTCGCGATGTCGCCAGGGCTCGTCTGGCCTGTTGGGATGCGAGTCAAACTGGACGGCAGGCCCTTCGATGCGCACTGAAATCGGCAAGCGCGCCACCAACGCCTGCGCCCGCTCGACATCGGGCGGTGTGCCGATCTCGTTGGTGAGTCGATCCACATAATCGACAAGCAGGGGCCGCACGGCATCGCGCCAGCCGACCGCAAACGACTTTTGGATGCCACCGACAAAGGCCGCGCTCAAGGCCAGCGCGAGCAGCAAAAACAGCGCCAGCAAACGCCAGCGCAGCGAATGGCGCAGACGGTGCGACCAGCGGCGGGGCAAGGTGGACGAGGGCGGGTTTGGATCTGAGGTCACAGCCGCGCCAACGCCAGCGAGTAGCCCGCGTTGCGCAGAGTCTTGATGCAATCGAGCGGCTCAAGCTTTTTGCGCAGACGGCTCACCACAATGTCCACAGCGCGGGTGAACAGGTCGGCCTCGTGCCCGCGCAGGCGGTTCAAAATGTCATCGCGGTTGAACACTTTGCCGGGCTCTTTGGCCAGCACGCACAGCAGCTCAAACTCCGTGCCCGTCAACTCCACAGGCTCGCCCTGGCGCAGCACGGCGTGGGTGTCCAGGTCGATCTGCAAGCCGACAAAATTCAGTTGATGATTCATCAGCCGATGATTCTCAGCAGGTGCCCGTCTGCGTCGCAAAACCGTTTGCAGGCGCGCCACCAGCTCACGCGGCTCAAACGGCTTGGGTAAGTAGTCGTCGGCACCCAGTTCCAGGCCGACCACGCGGTCCATCACGTCGCCACGCGCGGTCAGCATGATGATGGGAATGTCACTCGTAAAGTCACCACTCTTGCGAATGGTGCGGCACAGTTCAAAGCCATCCATCTCAGGCAGCATCACGTCCAGAATCGCTGCGTCAAAATGGCCCTCACGCAACTTAGCCAGACCCGCGCTCGGGCGGTGTGCGAGGGTCAACGACAGGTCGAACCGCTGGAAGTACGCCGCCAGCGGTGGCCCGAGTTGCTCGTCATCGTCAATCAGCAAAATTTGCGGCATGGTCGATTGTCACCGCAGGTCAGAACTCTCTGCCCTGCCCTGAGACAGTTAACCTCTCCAACCGCGCTTGCGGTTCATCAAGTCACGCACTTGCTGTTGCTGCGCAGGGTTCAGGCTGTCGTAAAAATCAGCCGCAGCAGCAATCAGCTCGGGGCTTTTGGTTTTGATGGCACTGGTCTTGTCGTCAACCAGCGCCTGAGCTTTGGTGCGATCCATCTTGTCGCCGGCCACCAGCGCCTGAATGTCAGCACGCGGGTCTTTGCTGGCCCCCATCAGGGACGCGCGCTGCTCACGTAAGCGGTCGCCC
>JANNFW010000682.1:0-5848 GCA_031380235.1 Rhodoferax sp.
TGCACGGCCTCATCCACCTTCAGCGTCGCTGGGTCACGCAACACCGCTGATGCCTGCGCGGAGTGCGCCTGGTCGAACAGCAAGCGCCCGGTCAGCCGGTGCGGCTGCCCGTCCTTGAAGTCGACTGCTAACGCGCACTGCACGGTGCCGTGGGGATGCGCCTGCGCAGGCTGCGCAAGTACCAGAACAGCCACGCAAGCGGCCAGCGCGGTGTATTTGCGGTTTACCACGGTTGCTAAATGCTTACTCAGCGAATCGCCACTGGGTTGATGATGGCTTGCACGCCACCCGTCATGCGCGATGCACCCAACACAAACATGAATTCCCAGGCTTTGTCTGCCACCAGCGGACCGGTGTTCATGTTCTCCAGAATATAGATACCGTTTCTGGCGAGCAAAATCTGGTGTACTTCGAATACGCCAACGTCCTTCTCAAACGGGATCACCTCCAGTGCCCACTGGTCAGCGCCTACTGCGATTACCTCCTTGCTGGCCAGATACAGCGCACCGTCTTTACCCAAGCCAGGCTCGCCCGCGAGGAAGCGTTTGTTGTCCTTGCCTTCGAGTGCCTGCCAGCCGGTGTGGAACAGCACCACGTCGCCCTTTTTGATGGTGATGCCTTGTTTCTGCGCCTGCTCGTCGATCTCCTTGCGGTTGAAGGCCGTGCCTTCCTTGACCATGGGCGTGCCGTAATACGCCGTCATGTCCAGCACAATGCCACGGGTCACAAAAGGAGGAACCTTTTCAATACCGAGCTTCTTCAAGCCATTGGCTTGAACGAACTCGGAGTTTTTGTTGCAGTTGTAGTAGACGTTGTCAATGCCGATGTGACCCAGCCCGTCAATCTGGGAACCTGTACCCACCCAGCCCATGTAAATATCGTCGTTGTAGGTTGTTTTGGTGCCGCCCAAACTGACACCGCCGGCCTGGCCGGGTTGCACCACGGTGAGCGACCAAGTGCGTGGTGCATAGGCAGCAGTGCTTGCATTGGTCTCAAACCCCAGCGCATAGGTCTTGCCGGTTTTCACCAGCTTGGCCGCATCCGCAGCGAGCTGTGGCGTGAGCAGGTTGGCGGCGCCAATCTCGTCGTTAGGCCCCCACTTGGACTTGCACCAGTCGTTCTGCGCCAGTGCGCTGCCAGCGCACAAGGCCCCAACAGAGAGTACGGCAACCGCGCGGCGAAGTTGATGGATCGAAGGCATGAAGTCTCCTCAGTTTGAAATTGTTGATAAGGTGTTGCCGTGTGTTCAACAGGTCAACTCACGCAATCTAGCAGCCCTCTTGAAGCGAGTCACGGGGAATTTGAAGCAACTAGGGTAATTACTTAACCGGCGGACTGATTGGTTATGGGACAGTTGGCTTGTCCGACAAACTATTCATCGAACTCTTGTTTCAAAAAGTAAAAGTCACCCCCGCCTACCAGATGATCTCTGGTGTCGTTGAGCGGCGCATTTTGGGTGGCGAACTGGCACCGGGCACGATGTTGCCGACCGAGGCCGCGCTGGCCGCGCAGTTTGGGGTGAACCGCTCCACCGTGCGCGAAGCCATTCGCCAACTGGAGCAAGAAGGCCTGGTCGAGCGGCGCAGCTCCAAGCGCCTTCACGTCACGATGCCGGGTGTGTACGACGCGGCACCTCGGGCCGCGCGGTCTTTGCTGTTGCAGCAGGTCACGTTTGCCGAGCTTTGGCAGGTGGCGGTGGTATTGGAGCCGCAGGCATCGTCATTGGCCGCGACTGCCGCAGCCCCGGCTGACATCGAGCAGCTGGCAGCCAACATGGACCGCCTACAGTCGCACTATAAGCAGGGCGGCTCGACCAACGAACATGCGTTGATTGACATTGAATTTCACGCCCTGGTGGCACGCGCCTCAGGCAACCGGGTGTTGATGCTGGCGCGCGAACCCATCAACCTGCTGTACCGGCCCTCGCTGGCGCGCCTGCAAGCTGTGTTGCCCCAAATGACGCGGCGTAACCTTGAAGCCCACAAACGCATCTTCAAAGCCATCGTCGCGCGCGATGTCGAGCAAGCCCGTGAGTGGACGCGCAAGCATTTAATCGATTTTCAGCGTGGCTACACGCTGGCCAAGATTCCGATGAATACGCCGATCGAGACGCATCATCTCTGAGACGCATCATCTGGAATGACGTGGAGTGAAGTTGAGTGAAGGTAAATGAAGTTGACCGACAACCAGCCCATTTTTTTAAACCCGAGGAGACAAGCATGAAAACTGAAACGAAACAAAATAAAACATTTCTAAAACCCCACTGGCGCAAGGCCCTACTGGCCACCGCGCTGGCAGCCTGCGTTGCCCCTGCAATGGCGCAAGAGACCTTCAAAGTTGGTATCGTCAGCTTTCTCTCCGGACAGGCGGCTGAGAGCTTCGGCGTGCCGGCCATCAACGGTGCGAAGGTGCTCATCGATTCCTTCAACAAAGGCGCGGCCCCAGCTCCTTACAACAAAGTCGGCTTTGGCGGTATGAAGATCGAGCCAATCTACGTCGACGAAAACGGCGGCGCCACTAAGCAGGTACAAGAGATGCGCGCTCTGTATGACCGCGACAAGGTCGATGCGGTGGTCGGCTATGTGGGCTCGGGCGACTGTCTTGCAGTGGCTCCGGTCGCTGAAGAGATGAAGAAATTCCTGATTCTTTATGACTGCGGCACACCCCGCATTTTTGAAGATGGCAAGTACAGCTACGTGTTTCGCACGGCCGCCCATGCCGCCATGGACAACGTGGCCTTGACCCGCTACCTGAAAGCGAAAAACGTCAAGGTGGACACGTTCAACATGATCAACCAGGACTATGCCTGGGGCCAGGACAGCAAGAAAGACTTCACGCTGTCGATGGAGCAACTCTACAAAGGCGCAAAAGTCGAGGCCGATTTGCTTCCCAAATTCGGGGCTGGGCAGTACGGCACAGAGATTTCAGCACTGCTCAGCAAACCCGCGGACATCATGCATTCCAGCCTGTGGGGCGGCGATTTGCAAGCCTTCATCCTGCAAGCGGGTGCGCGTGGCCTGTTCCAGAAACAGCAGGCAGTATTCTCGGCGGCTGACCACGTGTTGCCTGGTCTGGGCGAGAAGATGCCCAACGGCGTGATCTTGGGTGCGCGTGGTGCGTATGGCTTGATGTCGCCCAAATCGGCTTTGAACGACTGGTGGTTTGACCTCTACCAAAAAGCCAATAACGTTTACCCCGTGCAAGCGCCGTACCGGATGGCACAGGCGCTGTTGGGCTTGAAGCTGGCTGCAGAAAAAGCCATGGCGGCCAATGGTGGCAAAAAGCCGACGCCGGAGCAATTGGCCGCAGCGCTCAAAGGCAGCAGTTGGCAGTCGCCGGCGGGCACCATCACGATGGCGCTGGGCGACGGTCAACAAGCTATCCAGGAGACTGCCATTGGCCGCACCCGCTGGGACGCGGGCAAAAAGATGGTGATGATTGACGACATCATGCGGTTCCCCGCAGAGTGCGTGAACCCGCCTGCCAACATGAAGAGCGAAGACTGGATAAAGACAGGTTTCCCTGGTGCCAAATGTTGATTTTTTCGAAGTTGTAATCTGAACGAATGCCATGAGTCTTCTTGCCACCATCTTGATTGACGGCATCACTTACGCGTCTTGGCTGTTCATTGTGGCGCTGGGGCTGACCTTGGTGTTCGGCGTTTTGAAGATCCTGAACATCGCCCACGGCAGTTTCTATGCCGTGGGTGCTTACGCGGGGGCGAGTTTGGTCGCGTGGCTGCTGTCCATGAAGGTGTCGCCGGCCTTGAGCGTGGTGGCACTGGTGATGGCTGCGGTGGGCGTCGCCGCGCTGTTGGCACCGTTGGTCGAGCGCGGCTTGCTGCGCATGTTCTACGGGCGTGATGAAGTGCTGCTGGTGCTTGTCACGTACGCGCTTTTCCTGATGTTTGAAGACATCACCAAACTGGTGTGGGGCGTGAACCCGTACTACGTGTCCGACACTTACCAGGCATTTGGGAACCTGCAACTGGGAGGCTTGAGTTACGTAGGGTACGACTTGCTGCTGGTGATCGTGGCCGTCGTTTGCGGCGTGGTCACCTGGTGGGCGCTCAACCGCACGCAGATGGGCAAGATCGTCACCTCGGTCATCCACAGCCCCGAGGTCGCGTCCAGCATGGGCGTGAACGTATCGCGCATTTACACCGGCGCTTTTATGGTCGGGGTGTTTTTTGCGGCATTGGGCGGAGCGCTCACAGCACCCATGATTTCGGTGCAACCGGGTTTGAGCGTGGGGGTGATCATCGTCAGCTTTGCGGTGGTCATCATCGGCGGTCTGGGTAGTATTGAAGGTGCGGCGATTGGCGCCCTGGTTGTGGGCTTGGCGCGCGCGGCATCGGTTCACATTTGGCCGCCAGCGGAACTGTTCAGCATTTATGTCGTGATGGCAGCCATTTTGATGTTCAAGCCCGAGGGTCTTTTCCAGCGCATTCAGGCGCGCAAGATTTGAGTGGCGCCCATGCAAACCGCTCCACGGACTTTTTCTCAAGCGACTCCTCAGTTAGTTTCATCGCTATCGGTAGCCGCGAACCCAGCGAAGCGCGTAGCACTCATCGCTGGAGCCGCTCTCATTGCCTTGCTGGTGTTTGGGTTCGTCGCACCCAAATGGCTGGTGTCTTTGGGCACCATCGCGCTGTCTAACGGTTTGGTGTCGCTGGGCATTTTGATCATGATGCGCAGCGGCGTGGTGCCGTTTGGGCAGGGCTTGGTTTTTGCGGCGGGCGGTTACGCGGCTGCGCTGGCTTTCAACCGACTGGGCTTCTCGGACATTTTGGGTTTGAGCGCGCTAGGCGGCATCTGTGCGCTCCTCGTTGCAGCGCCATTTGCACCACTGCTCGCGCGCTATCGGGGCATTTTTTTTGCGATGCTGACGATGGCTTTGTCGATGGTGTTGTACGGCGTGCTCGTCAAAACAGAAGCGCTGGGTGGCTCGGACGGTTTCAATGTCACGCAGCCCAGTCTGTTCGGCATGAAGGCACCACAAGGTCAAACCCAGTTGCTGCTGTGGTGCGTCACGGTCTGCATCACCTGCGTGCTGGCCGCATTGGTGCGGCTCTACTGCAATTCGCGCCGGGGCCTGCTGTCGATGGCGGTGCGCGAGAACGAGCTTCGGGTTGAATACCTCGGCCAGTCGGTGGTCAACATCGTCGCTTGGAATTACGTGATTGCTGCCGTGCTGGGCGGCGTGGGCGGGGCGCTTTCAGTCATGGCGCTAGGCCACATCGACCCCAACTTCAGCTATTGGACGACCTCTGGCGAGTTTGTCTTTGTCGCGATCCTGGCGGGCCATCAAAGCGTCGTGGCGATCCTTGCCGGATCGTTTCTGCTGGAGCTAGTGCGCTCGTTTTCCAGCGCTTATTTTCCCAACACCTGGCAATTTGCGCTGGGGCTGTTTCTTCTGCTGGTGATCCGGTTTTTGCCCAATGGCCTGGGGTCTTTGGCGGATCGATTCAAGTTCAAGCGTAAGGTCTGACGTGACAATGCACGCGCAAGCTTCCCCATCTTCCCCAGCCGGTCAACCGGTTCTTTCGGCGTGCGGCCTGCAGCGCACTTTTGGCGCCGTGGTGGCTGCGGCAGATGTCAACATCGACGTGGCCGCCGGCGAGCGCCTGTGCCTGATTGGCAGCAACGGTGCGGGCAAAACGACCTTCGTCAACATGATCACCGGCTACCTGAAGCCCAGCGCAGGGCACATCTTTTTGGGCGGCGAAGACATCACGCAGCGCTCGCCGCGCGAGATTACCCGCCGGGGCGTAGCGCGATCGTTTCAAATCCCGCAGCTTTGCTTGCCGATTACTGTGCTTGACAACATCCTGACCGCGCAACATTGC
>JANNFW010000720.1:0-2401 GCA_031380235.1 Rhodoferax sp.
TCTGGACGAATGGCCGATGACCGAAGACCAGAAGCAGGCCGTGCTGGATGCCGACTTGAATCTGGCTATTTCGCTCGGTGGCAACATCTACTTTTTGGCCAAGCTCGGTGCCACGCACGGCAAGAGCTTTCAGCAAATGGCTGGCAGCATGACCGGCATGACCGAGATCGAGTACCGCGACATGATGATTGCCGGTGGCCGCTCGGTTGAAGGTAACCGCTTCACCGGAGAAGACGGCAGCGCGCAACCGCAACACCAGCCGCAAGGGCATGGCACTGGCAGGCTTCTGGATTGATGACTGGATTGACAAAGTATGGCAAGAATCACCGCATCCGTTTACACCTCGCACGTGCCCGCTATTGGTGCGGCGATTGATCTTGGCAAGACGAAGGACGCCTATTGGCAGCCGCTGTTCAAAGGCTACGAGCCGTCCAAACAATGGATGAAGGACAACACGCCTGACGTGATTTTTTTGGTCTACAACGACCACGCCACCGCCTTCAGCCTGGAGATGATTCCCACCTTCGCCATTGGCACTGCAGCGTCCTACAACGTTGCCGATGAAGGTTGGGGACCGCGACCAGTGCCCACGGTGATCGGCCATCCCGACCTGGCCTCGCACATTGCGCAGTCCGTGATCCAGCAAGACTTTGACCTCACCATCGTCAACAAAATGGATGTGGATCACGGCCTCACCGTACCGCTGAACCTGCTGTGCGGCCAGCCGCCCAAAGACAACTTCAAGTGGCCGTGCCCGGTTATTCCGTTTGCCGTCAACGTCGTTCAATACCCGGTGCCCAGCGGCCAGCGCTGCCTGAATTTAGGCAAGGCGATTCGCAAAGCGATTGAGAGCTATGACGACAACCTGAACGTGCACATTTGGGGAACCGGTGGCATGAGCCATCAATTGCAGGGGCCGCGTGCGGGCTTGATCAATTTGGATTGGGATAAAGCCTTCATCGACCAGATGGTGGCCGACCCCGAAGGCCTGGCCAAGCGGCCGCACATCGACTATGTGCGTGAAGCGGGCAGTGAAGGCATTGAACTGGTGATGTGGTTGATTGCGCGCGGGGCGATGAGCGACCTGAATTTGGACGCCACACGTGGCGTGGCGGGCGGTGCCAAGCCCATCGTCAAACATCGCTTTCACCACGTGCCCGCTAGCAACACCTCCGTAGGCCATCTCATTTTGGAAAACACATGAATATGACCAAAACTATCAAAGTGGCACTGGCTGGGGCAGGTGCTTTCGGCATCAAGCATATCGACGGTATCAAGAACATTGACGGTGTAGAAGTCGTCTCGTTGATCAGCCGCGATCTTGAGAAAACGAAGGAGACGGCGGCCAAATATGGCATTGGCCATGTCACCACGAATCTGGAAGACAGCTTGGCGCTCAAAGAAGTCGATGCCGTCATCCTGTGCACGCCGACGCAGATGCATGTAGAGCAGACGCTCGCGTGTCTGCGCGCAGGCAAGCACGTGCAGGTGGAGATTCCCCTGGCAGACTCGCTCAAAGGCGCGCAGGATGTTGTTGCGCTCGCTAAAACCAGCGGCCTCGTGGCGATGTGCGGCCACACCCGGCGCTTCAACCCCAGCCATCAGTTCGTCAACCAGCAAATCAAGGCGGGTAAATTCAACATTCAACAGATGGATGTGCAAACCTACTTTTTCCGCCGCACCAACATGAATGCGCTGGGCCAGGCGCGCAGTTGGACCGATCATCTGCTGTGGCACCACGCCGCACACACGGTGGATCTGTTTGCCTATATGGTTGGAACCGGCTCGAAGGCGCCGGGCGGCAACCCCATCGTCAAAGCCAACGCGGTGCAAGGGCCGATTCATCCTGCTTTAGGCATTGCGATGGACATGAGCATTCAATTGAAGGCCGCGAATGGCGCGATCTGCACTTTGTCATTGAGCTTCAACAACGACGGCCCGCTGGGCACGTTCTTTCGCTACATTGGCGACACCGCAACTTACCTTGCGCGTTACGACGACTTATTCAACGGCAAAGATGAGAAGATTGAAGTGAGCCAGGTGGCGGTCAGCATGAACGGCATTGAGTTGCAAGACCGCGAATTCTTCGCGGCCATCCGCGAGGGCCGTGAACCCAATTCAAGCGTGGCGCAGGTGTTCAACTGCTATCAGGTGCTGCACGATTTGGAGCAGCAGTTGGCATGAGTTTGTAAAAATTAACTCTGAGGTTAATTTCAGCGCTTAGAACGGCAAATTCTGTCAAATATATGATGTTTTGAGGCTCTAGCTCTCTACAGGGACTTCCCGGTCTGTCAAGCAGGTATTGGGTATTTTTGCATTCGGTATTCCTCCTTGATAAACGGTATTGGTATTACTGCAACGACGCGGACAGAAGCTGCCGAGAAACGAGGAACAGACTGCA
>JANNFW010000800.1:0-4003 GCA_031380235.1 Rhodoferax sp.
CCAGGCCGTATCGGCTTGGCCGGGGCGGCTCAACTGCCAGTTGTCGGGCAGGGTTTGGAGGTGCCATTTGCCAGACTCTGCGGGCGGCAGCTCGCTCTCGCTGAAGATGATGCTGGCTTGATGCAGGACCTGCGTCGCTCGGGGGATGCCGGGTTTGCCGCTTTCTAAAAGTGCCAGCGCGGCGAAGGCGAGTGCGAACAGGCCTAGCAGCGCCAGGCTGACAAGCCCGACGCTGCGCCCGCCCACGAGCGGCTTTAGCAGCCTGATGTGTGACAGCTTGGCGCCGGATTTCATGGTGGCGCCTTGGTGTAATTTTCTAAAGTTCTCTGATGGAACTTTTTTGAAGCCGTTTGGCTTTGCGCTCATCCAGCAGTTACTTGGCAGCGGTCTGGTATTCAGCCACTGCCTTGGCCAATTGGTTGGTCTCGTCGCAAGTGGCGCACACGGCTTTGAGGCGGGCGAGTTGTGCTTCAGCCTGAGCCTTCTGATTGGTCTTCAGGTAAGCGATGCCCGAGTAGTGCAACGCGCCTTTGTGGGCGGGGTCAAGCGCCAGGGCCTGGCCGTAGGCGGCAAAGGCATCGTCGTACTTGTTCATCCAGCGGCTGGCGTAGCCCAGGTAGTTGTGCGCATCGGCGTTCTTGGGGTTGTCAGCGACGACTTTGCGAAAGCTGCGCACGGCGACGGCCCAGTCTTTGGAGTCGATGGCGCTCTTGCCCACGGCAAAGTCGTCGATTTTCGCGTTTGCAGCGGGGGTGGATTGCGTTTCGGCGGCTTGCGCAGTACTGATGGAGGCCAGCGCCAGCATGGATGCGGCCACCGAAGCACGAAGGAGAGAGATGGTCATGTTTAAGTCCTCTTTAAAAGTGAATGAATGCATCAGGAAACACGCCAGGGGTGGTCGATTCGGTTTTTTCCTGAGCACCTAAGACAAACGCTGCAACTGCCTAACTGGATGCACCTTGGATGCAGATTGGATGCAGAAATCAGATGTCAACGTGAAAAGAATTTTCTACCCATTGATCTGCGCAGGCAATGGGCAGATGTCCCGCTCCGGGCAAATTCTGGCCCTGCGCGCGGCCAGGACTCGGGACACTGTCCCGTCCCAATTTTGCGAATTTGCGAATTTGCGATACTGATACCCTCCCATCAGAGGGCATCTTCAACATGACCGCTCTTCACCAACAAATCAAGTTCGCGCAGAGCCATGACGGGCTGCGTCTGGCCTATGCCAGCAGCGGGCGTGGGGCACCGCTGGTGATCAAGGCGGCAACGTGGCTGTCGCATCTGGAGGCGGATTGGGAAAGCCCAGTGTGGCGACATTTACTGCGCGCCATGTCGTCGCAAGGTCGCTTTGTGCGCTATGACGAGCGTGGCTGCGGCTTGTCTGACTGGAAGGCCAGCGATTTAAGTTTTGAGAGCTGGGTGCGCGATCTGGAAACTGTGGTGGACGCGCTGGAAGGCGAGCGCGGCACCGAGCGCTTTGCGCTGTTGGGCATCTCTCAAGGCGCTGCGGTGGCCATTGCCTATGCTGTGCGCCACCCCGAGCGGGTCACGCATTTGATCCTGCATGGCGGCTACGCGCGCGGTCGCCTGGTGCGTGCAGACTCGCCCGATGCGCGCGACGAGGCCGAGACCATGTGCCATCTGGCCGAACTCGGCTGGGGCAAGCAGGACGAATCGTTTCGCCAATTTTTCACCACTCAGTTCATTCCTGGCGGTACGCACGAGCAGCACCAGTGGTTCAACGAGATGGAGCGCCTCTCCACCTCACCGCAGAACGCGGCGCAGTTCATGCGTGAGTTCAACACCATCGACATCACCGCCCTGCTGCCCCAAGTGCGCTGCCTCACGCTCGTGCTGCACAGCACCGACGATGTGCGCGTGCCGTTTGCGGAAGGCCGCTTCATCGCAACGGGTATTGCGGGTGCGCAGTTTGTGCCGATTGACAGCCGCAATCACCTGTTATTGGAGCAAGAAAGTGGCTGGACACGGTGGCTGGATGCTGTGCAGGAATTTTTGACGCAGCGCACCAACCCCGCCTTGAGCGCCAGTCTGGCCAATTTGTCAATGCGCCAGCGCGAGATGGTGGAGCTACTGGCGCAAGGCCGCGACAACGCGCAAATTGCCGCCACGCTGGGTCTCTCCGACAAGACCGTGCGCAACCAGATCTCAGTGATCTTCAACAAGCTGCAAGTGGAAAACCGAGGCCAGGCGATTGTGCGGGCGCGCGAGGCAGGGCTGGGCCAAAACCACTGAAAGCTGCGAAATCGCTAAAAATTAACCTGCGAGTTAATTTATGTCGCCAAAATCGATAAAAGTGCATTTTTATACATTAAATAAGGCTATAGCTCTCGAATAATATGCATAGTTAGCTATTTATTATATAGCACTACCACAACTTGGCGCAATTCCCGCTGTAAACCAGCGTGCCGCTCGGTTGGGTCGGACTGGGCTCGGTCTCCACCGTCACGATCAGCTTGCTGACTTTGGAGAGCAGCTTCTCGGAGGTGTCGGGCAATTGCGATACCGCCGACCCCGTGGTGGGCACGTTGCCCAGAATGAAAGCGGGGCCGTTCTTCGCAGGATCCGACGGCACCGCCCACATCACCAGGCGACCTACGGCTGGCGCAGTGATCGGGCCAATCACCTTGATCGTCATCGTCTTGCCTTGGCGCAGCGAGCTTGCCAAGAGCTTGCCGTTGCCCTGAGCGTCGGTCAGCAGGCCGACATAGCTTTGCGGCAGTTTTTCGCCGGTGCGCATGGCGATCTGATCGCTGGTGATGAAGAGCGTCGGCACGGTGAAAAACAGGGCGCTGGCACCGAGCAAACCTGCGGCCAAGCCGCCCAGGCCGAAACCGGCGGGCTTGAGCCAGCCCCACGGTGACGAGGCCATGGGTGAGGACGGCATAGGTTTAGCGGTATTCACCGCGCCAGCGCGGGCGTTGCTCTGCACTGCGAATGGCTGCGTGCGTGCGGCAATGGCAGGCCACAGATTGGGAGAGACCTGCTGCGGCGGGATCGACTGGGCCATTTGCCCCAGTCGCATTTCCCAAGTGGCGACGTGCATCCGAATGTCGATGCGATCCAGCTGCAAGCGTTCAAAGCGCCTGCGCGCACCGCCTTGCAGCGTGCCCAGTACGTATTGCGAGGCCAGGTGCTCCAGGAGCGCGGGGTCGGTATATCTCATGACAAAATTCTCAAGCCACCACCCCTTGCGCCGCCAGACAGCCTTTGAGCTTGGCCAGCCCGCGACGAATCCAGGCCTTGATCGAGCCGAGCGGCGCATCCATCTGCTCAGCCACCTCGGCGTGGGACATGCCCTGGTAGTAGGCCAGCGCCAGGCATTGGCGGTGACTGCCGTTGAGCACGTTCAGGCATTGCTCGATGCTGATTGCCTGGGTGGCGCGCTCCAGCAGTTGCATGGCGCTGGGGGCTTCGTCGGAGTGCTCTTCCAGAGTGTCGGGCGAGGTGCTCAGGAAGTCTTCAAACGACGTGGTGCGGGTGCGGTTGCGCACGCGCAGGGCGTCCAGCGCCTTGTTGCGCACGATGGCAATCAGCCAGGTAATGGCCTGAATCGGCTGGCCCTCGACCTCGCTTCGGTAGCCTGCAGCGTTTTTCCAGATACTCACATAAGCCTCTTGCAGCGCATCTTCGGCTGCCTGTCCTTCCCCCAATATACGAAGCGCAACGCCAAACAGATGCGCGTGGGTGCGCTCGTACACCAGGGAGAACGCGGTGTGGTCGCCGCGCGCGGCGTTGGCAATCAGCAATTGCAGGCTGGTGTTGCGGGGGTCGTTTCGGGCCTCGTTTCGAGGGTTAGCGTCTTGGGCCATGTCGTCAATAGAATCAGATCAGCAGCGTTAGATCAACTTCAGGCGGCTGGCTTCATAAACCGCCTCGCCGCGCGAGGTGACTTCCAGCTTGCCGTAGATGTTCTTGATGTGCGAGTAAACCGTGTGGTGCGAGATATTCAAAATGCCGCCGATCTCGGGCGTGCGGTAAC
>JANNFW010000804.1:0-3479 GCA_031380235.1 Rhodoferax sp.
ATCTGAGCGGTGCGCACGGCGAGGTTGGGCATGGGGCCTTGCTGGTAGCGTTTGTGAAATAGATCCAGCTTCTCGTCGTACTTATTTTTCTGGAAGTCCTGGCCGTTGTAGCGGAAGGCGAAGGCTGCCCAGTCGCCGGCGCGCAACGAAGGTGCCAAGTTGGCCTGCTCGATGAAGGCGACCATCGCGCTGAGCTGTCCATCTTCAGACTCTTGCGAAGCGGCCACCAGCGCATTCACACTGGCGAAACCGACTTTTGTAGCGTTAAAGCCCATCACTTGGCCCAAGCCCCAAGATGTGCTCTTGAGCGCAGCAGCTCGATTCATCGCGAGGGCTTTCGCCAGCCTCTCATACTGAAATGCGCCGCCTGCGCCGTAGCCGCCGGAAGTTGCATTGCTGATGTCCGGCGCTTGGACATTGAACTGGCCCTGCGTGAGGCGGCTGAACCAGTGCCGCTCAAACAGGATTTTGGGTCGCCGGTCTGGCAAGAAGCCGCAGCCACTGGTTTCCACGGTCAACACCGCCCACAGTGCGGGTGCGTCAACGCCCAGGCGGTTGGTGGCGGCTTCAAGGCCTGCGGCGCTTAAGGGTTTTGCTTTGCCTTCGAACATGGACCATGACTCCCAGAATTACCACAGCGGTTGATTTACTACATTTGTGGTGAATATCAAGTAAAAATGAACTTTTGAGTTAATATTTTAGTCAAAACTGCCGAAATTGCGATATTTAAGAAGGAAATAGGCCTCTAGCTCTCGAGTAACATGCATAATCAGCTATACAAAACATAGTAATCTAGCTTCACTGAATCAAGCCCAAGCTCATGCGTAAGCCACGCCCTGCGTATTCACAAACAGCGAGTAGACGGACGTGCTGGCCGTCATCAACAGGCGGTTGCGGTGCACGCCGCCAAAGCACAGGTTGGCGCAGCGCTCGGGCAGGTCGATGCGGCCGATCGGTTTGCCTTGGGGGTTGAAGATGTGCACGCCGTCCATGCCGTGCTCGCCCATGCCCCAGCCGCACCACAGGTTGCCGTCGATGTCCACGCGAAAGCCGTCGGGCGCGCCGCGTCCGGTGTCGATCAGCATGCGGCGGTTAGCCAGCGTTTTGCCGCCGATGACGTCGTAGGCCAAAAAGCGCTTGGGTTCGGAGCGGCATTCGACGATGTACAGAATCAATTCATCAGGCGAGAACGCCAGGCCGTTGGGCTGGTTGATGCCTTCGGCGGCGACGGTGATCGAGCCGTCTGCATCCACGCGGTAGACGTTGAAGGGTAGCTCGGCTGAGGCTTTTTCGCCCTCGTAAAAACCGCCGATGCCAAAGTGGGGGTCGGTGAACCAGACGCTGCCATCAGACTTCACCACCACGTCGTTCGGCGAGTTCAGCCGCTTACCATTGAACGAATCTGCCAATACGGTGATGCGACCATCGATCTCGGTGCGGGTGACGCGACGCGTGAAGTGCTCGCAGGTGACGATGCGGCCCTGGCGGTCGCGCGTGTTGCCGTTGGCGTTGTTGGAGGGTTTGCGAAAAACGGATGTGATGCCCGTTTCTTCGTCCCACTTGTGCATGCAGTTGCCCGGCACGTCGCTCCACACCAGCGTGCGCGTGTCACCCAGCCACACTGGGCCTTCTGCCCAGCGAAAGCCCGTCGCCAGCCGCTCCACCTTGGCTAGGCTCAGGCGGTATTTGTCGAAAGAAGGGTCAAGTGACACCACGGCAGGGTCGGGGTAGCGTGGGGCGGGGTGGAAGTCGGTCATGGTCTAAGTCCTTGTAAAGGTGCTGTTGAGTTTTAAGCTACGTGTTGAGTTCAGTTTTAACTGGCGTGTCACGTTACGTATTCAAACGGGTTGATAACTTGCACGCCACAGCCCAAAAAGTCCCTTACATTGCGGGTGGCGATGATGAGCTGATGCTCCTGTGCTGTGGCGGCAATCAGCATGTCTGGCGCACTGCGAATGACGCCCTGCGCTTGGAATTGTCCGCGCAAAATGCCGGCGCGCTGGGCGATTGATTCGGTGATGGGATAGACAGCGTGCATGCCTTTGGCCAGTGCGTTGAAGAGCTTCAGTTTGTTCGCATTGGGTTGCCAGGCCAGGCCAAAGTTAGCCTCCTCGATGGTGATGGCCGACAGCGCCAACAGCCCAGCCGTTTTGAGCCAGTTCATCACCTTGGGGTTAGGCGTTTTCTTGACAAACTCGCTGACGACATTGGTGTCGGCTAAATAGATGGTTTGCACCATGGTCAGCGACTGCGGTCAGACAGGATCCGCGAAGGCATTGTCTCGTGTCCAGGCGCTGTGGCGCTTGCTCTGACCCTTACTCAAGCGGCCTCGGGCGAGCCGTGCCTCGATCCCTGAATTGTCAAGGGGCGGGTGGGCTTCTCGCAAACCGATGAGCAGACTATAAAAGTCGTCGGTAGCGGGTTTGATGGCCGCCTCAGAAAGTTTGAAGTAGTCTGCTGACACCAGTACCGCCACCGGAGCATTGTGTTTTGTAATGACCTGTGGCGTTTGCTGCGCGGCGGAAATCAGGGACGACAATTGCTGGCGGGATTGCGCGATTGAAATAGACATAATTATTCTAAATGTACATTTAATAGTTACATTATAGACAAAATCGATTTGTTCGGAGGTTCGAGCGCAAAGGTGTATAAACCACCAGTCGTTTCAACTCTACAACGAAGGACATCCCACATGGGTGCACAGTGGAAAGCCAAAGGCAAAGAGCTGGCTGCTAACGCCAAAGGCCGCGTTTTCGGCAAACTGTCCAAAGACATCATGATCGCCGCGCGCAGCGGGGCCGACCCTGCGGGCAACGCGCGCCTGCGCCTGCTGGTGGAGCAGGCACGCAAGGTGTCGATGCCCAAAGACACGTTGGATCGGGCGATCAAGAAGGGCGCTGGTTTGACGGGTGAAGCGGTACATTTTGAGCACGTTATTTACGAGGGCTACGCGCCGCACCGTGTGCCGGTGATGGTGGAGTGCCTGACGGACAACGTCAACCGCACGGCGCCTCAGATGCGCGTGCTGTTTCGCAAAGGGCAGCTTGGCACGTCGGGGTCGGTGGCATGGGATTTTGACCATGTCGGCATGATTGAAGCCGAGCCCGGCAAGCCTGGGCAAGATGCTGAAGTGGCCGCGATTGAAGCGGGTGCGCAGGATTTCGAATCACCGGCTGAGGGTGACGACAACACCGCGACGCTGTTTTTGACCGACCCCACTGATCTGGACCTGGTGAGCCGCGCGCTGCCCGCGCACGGCTTCAACGTGCTGTCTGTCAAGCTCGGCTACAAGGCTAAAAACCCGGTTAGCGCAGCAGGCTTGAGCGCTGACCAGCAAGAGGAAGTTGAGGCGTTTTTGGCAGCGATTGACGCGAATGACGACGTGCAGAACGTGTTTGCGGGGCTTGTGGCTTGAGGGCTAGGGAAGCTCTGCATAACTCATCGCGGAATCGTGTAGAGCCGGATCGGGATGGGATGCA
>JANNFW010000288.1:0-2982 GCA_031380235.1 Rhodoferax sp.
AGGCCTGTTCGCACTGGCCGATGCGCACGGTTGCGAGCTGGTGGGCGGCGACACCACACGTGGCCCGCTGAACATCTGCATCACCATCTTTGGCGAAGTGCCCGTCATCAACGGCCAATCGCAAGCTCTGCTGCGCAGCGGCGCCCAAGTGGGCGATGACGTTTATGTGAGCGGCAACTTGGGCGAGGCGCGTTTGGCGTTGGAAGTCATGCGCGGCAATCTGTCGGTGAACGATGAGGCACTCGCCAAGCTTCGCCAACGCCTGGAGCGCCCCACCCCGCGCGTTGCCCTCGGGCAGGCCCTTCGCGGCATCGCCACCTCTGCTATCGACGTGAGCGACGGCCTTCTGGGCGACCTGGGCCACATCCTGAAGCGCAGCAGCGTCGGGGTAAGCTTGGAAATGGAAGTCTTTTACACTATGAATATAATAGCTAATTACGCAATTGATACGAGAGCTAGAGGCCAAATAAGTCATAAAAGTGGTCAAAACCAGGATTCAGACCTTAAAAATACCTTAATTGGGTATATTCTGGCCGGTGGCGATGACTACGAGCTGGCCTTCACCGCGCCCACCTCGGCGCGTACGCAGGTCGATGCCGCCGCGCAGGCAGCGCAAACGCCTGTCACGCGTATCGGACGCATCGAAGCCCAAACCGGATTGCGGCTGGTCGATTCTCACGGCGTGCTGGTGGAAAACCGATGGTTGTCGTTTGACCACTTTGCGTGACAGTGCGTAGGTAGGAGTTCTCTTGTTTTCCAATTGCGATTGCGCGCCAAATTTATATTTGACAAAATATACTTTGATCAAAGTTTTCCCGATAGAATATCAATAGATAAGCTCAATATGCCTAAATCCAACTTGCCATCCACCGTCGGTTTGTTCTTGGACAACCAGCTGTGTTTTGCGCTTTACGCCGCATCGCTGGCCATGACCAAAACCTACCGGCCGCTGCTCGCACCGCTGGGGCTCACCTATCCCCAGTATGTCGTCATGCTGGCGCTGTGGCAGCACGGCGAACTGACCGCTGGCGCTTTAGCCCAAGCGGTGGCGCTGGATGCTGGAACGCTCGTGCCTCTGGTTCGCAAGCTGGTGGCGCAAGGGCTGTTGGATCGCCGACGCAGCGTTGAAGACGAGCGCGTGGTGCTTATCACTGTCACACCCTCCGGACAAGCCTTGAAGCGACGCGCACACGCGGTGCATGACCAGATCGCTTGCAGCACACAGTGCTCGGCATCGCAGCGCACGGCCCTCACCGCCGCGCTGCAAGCTTTGCGCAGCGCCTTGAGCACGTGAGGCCGAACTTCATACATCTGAATTGACCACACCGTCCCATTCGTTTACCCATTCTCACCGTCACCATCCCGAAAAGCGTATTTCTTCCCTAACCACCAGGAGCTACTTGATGAAACTTATGACCTACGGCCTGTTGCCATTGGACTTCCAAAACCCCACGGTTGCGCCAGCACAGCCTGATTCCGGGTTCTCGCGCCGCGGCTTTGTGATGACTTCGCTGGCGACCGGATTCGCGGTCGCCTCCAACCCGGTGTTGGCACAAGCCATCGCAACTGACAGCGCGGGCCTGGTCGCGGGCGAAGTCAGCGTGCCGGTTGCCGATGGCAAGATTCCGGCTTACCGCGCCATGCCCAGCGCACCCGGCAAGTACCCGGTGCTGCTGGTGGTGCAGGAAATCTTCGGCGTGCACGAGCATATTAAGGACATGTGCCGACGCTTCGCCAAGCTGGGCTATTACGCCATCGCACCTGAGATGTACGCCCGCCAGGGCGATGTATCGAAGATGGCCGACATCGGTGCCATCCTGTCCACCGTGGTGGCGAAAGTGCCGGATGCGCAGGTCAACGCGGACTTGGATGCAGCTGTCGCTTTTGCGGCTGCCAGCGGCAATGGCGACACCTCCCGTTTGGGCCTTGTGGGCTACTGCTGGGGTGGCCGCGCGGCCTGGGTTTATGCCCTGCACAACCCCAAGCTCAAAGCGGTTGTGTCGTACTACGGTTTGCTCGATGGCATGAAGTCGCCGATCAAGCCGCAGGACCCGGTCGATTTCGCGGCAGCATTGAAGGTGCCTGTATTGGGGCTTTATGCAGGAATCGACGGCTTCGTCAAACCCGCTGTTATCGACCAGATGCGCGCTGGCCTCGTCAAGTCGGGCAGCGGTTCCGAAATTGTCATCTTCCCGAACGTCAACCATGGGTTCAACGCCGACTACCGGCCGACCTACGACAAAGCTGCGGCCACCTACGCGCAGAAACTGACAACCGATTGGTTGAAAGAGCGCGGCGTCTGACCGATTGCCGCTTTTTCGTTAATTACAAATAGGAGACATCCATGAACACACGTACTTCTTTGGCCCAACGCGCTGCGCTGTCAATCGTTGCATGTGCCACCGCTGCGCTGACGGTTCCCGTATGGGCCCAGGTTGACCCCAGTCAGATGGTCGATGCTTTTGAGAACGCTGGCGGTAAATTTCAGGGCTTTCGACGCTCAGGCGCCAAGGGGCTTTGCGCGATGGCTGAATTTGTCGGCAACGCTGACG
Source organism: Rhodoferax sp. (assembly GCA_031380235.1). Lineage (GTDB taxonomy): Bacteria > Pseudomonadota > Gammaproteobacteria > Burkholderiales > Burkholderiaceae_C > JANYCG01. The sequence goes on from JANNFW010000288.1 coordinate 2,553, forward strand.
GCCGTGCGCTGTCGGTGTCCTCAGCTTTCAGCGGCAAGCCGGTGCCCGTGGAGGTGCGCTTTTCAATGGGCGGTGCCAACCCGAAGGCACCCGACAACGCCAAGAGCCAGCGCAACATGGCGCTGCAATTCAACCTGCCTGATAGCGAAACCTGGCAGATGGGCAACATCTCCTCGCCAGTGTTCGGGGCTTCCTCGCCGCAGCAGTTGATGGGCCGCCTGGCTTCCCTGACGCCCGATGCGACGACAAAAAAAGTCGATGCCGACAAAGTCAAAGCCTTCGCCGATGCCAACCCAGAGGTGTTGCTGCAAGGCAAGTACTTCGCCAGCCAAAGCGTGCCGGCCAGCTTCTCCAAGATCAATTACTGGGGAGTGCATGCCTTCGGCTTCACCGACGCTGCGGGCAAAAAGCAGTTCGGCAAATGGGTGTT
>JANNFW010000049.1:0-3142 GCA_031380235.1 Rhodoferax sp.
CCTTGGGCCGCACCACCGTGGGCGAATTCATGATCATGCGATACGGCCCCTGCGCCTGGCGCAGGATCGATTCGCTCAAGCCCGGCTGCGATGCGGTGGCGGCGGGTGAAGTGGCGGCGGGCGCTGGCGCAGCGGGGGCAGTCTGCGCCGCGACGTGGCTAGCTGCGCTCAATAAAAAGACTGAGATGGCAAATCTAACGGGTGAGACCAAAGCTTTGGGAAGGGTTGGCATGAATGAAACCTTGACGAAAGAAGTACGAGGAAATGGTACGGTGGTAACGAGTGGCACCGATTACATCATGAATCAATTCAATTTGCTATTATTTGTATAGCTTTTTATGTACATCGTACGAGAGCTAGAGCACAATTTCATTCAAAATTGGCATGTTTTCACGAATTTTACGTCAATTTATACCCAATATGGGTATATCGGCTGCATAAAAACGGCCCCGAAGGGCCATTTTCTTAGCGACGCGCAGTCTTAATCGCGCTCGCCGCCAGCAATGCCCAACAGCGCCAGCAGGCTTTGGAACACGTTCATGACGCTCAGGTACAAGCCCAGTGTGGCACTGATGTAATTTGTCTCACCACCGTCCACAATGCGCTTGAGGTCATACAACATGTAGGCGCTGAACACACCAATCGCAGCGACTGAAATCGCCATCATGCCCGCCGTGGAGCCCACAAACACATTGATGATGCCGCCAATCATGATGGCCAGCGCACCCACAAACAGCCATTTGCCCATGCCTTCCAGGCTGCGCTTGATCACGCTGCTAAGGGCTGCCATGACGAAGAATACGCCCGCCGTGCCGCCAAATGCGGTCATGATCAGCTCAGAGCCGTTTTTGAAGCCCAGCACCATGGCGATCATGCGAGAGAGCATCAAGCCCATGAAGAACGTGAACGCCAGTAGAACGGGTACGCCAGCCGCCGAGTTTTTGGTCTTTTCGATCGCGAAGATGAAACCAAAAGCGCCCGCCAAGAACACCATCAGGCCAATTCCGCCCGTGAGTGCCGTCGTGATGCCGGTGGCGACACCGACCCACGCGCCCAGCACGGTGGGAATCATGCTGATCGCCAAAAGCCAGTAAGTATTGCGCAAAACCTTGTTGCGTTCCTGCGTCGAAGTGCCCAGGCCGTAGCCCGTGCTGGAATTAACTGTTTGAACGTTGTCAACCATGAAAAAGCTCCTTCAAAAGGCTGCCCAAAAAACGGGGTACTAGGCAGATGGGGCGGATTCTATGACTTTTCAAGCGCGGTATGCTAATCACTTGTTCACATTAAGGAATCTGTGCTGATGAAAACAAAATCCGCCCTCGAATACGCCGATGTTGTCGCCATTTCCGCCGCTGCGGAGGCCGAGGCCGTTAAAAACAACTGGGCCGTTACCATCGCCATCGTGGACGATGGCGGCCACCTTTTGTCGTTGCGCCGCTTGGATGGCGCTGCGCCCATTTCGGCCCACATCGCCCCTGCCAAGGCCCATACCGCAGCGGTGGGACGGCGCGAAAGCAAAGTCTACGAAGACATGATCAACGGCGGTCGCGTGTCGTTTTTGAGTGCGCCTGATCTCAAAGGCCTGTTGGAGGGCGGCGTACCGATCATGAAAGACGGCTTTTGCCTGGGTGCTGTGGGTGTGAGCGGTGTGAAATCGGCAGAAGATGCGCAGATTGCGCGGGCTGGGATTGCAGCGTTAGGGTTGTAGAACGGTTCACTTGGTCAGGATCAGTTTGCCCAGCTTGGTAGCCTGAAGGCGGTAGACGGCGCCGTTGTGCTCAATGGCGACGGATTTGTTGCCGTTGAAGAGCGATTCACTTTTAAAGAGGTTCGGCGCAGCACTTTTCTCGTCTGCCGCATCAGTTTTATTGGCGGGTGCGCGCGAAGAGAGGGGCAGGTTTGATGATTCCATGAAGCGCTCCAAATCAGTTCGATGAACGGTGATTCACAACTTGGGTTCTGTGATGAATCCGATCTTTTTCACCCCCGCTTGCTGTGCTGCCGCCATCGCTTGCGCCACCCGCTCGTAACGTACATTTTTGTCACCGCGAATGTGCAAATCGGGCTGTGGACTCTTCGCCGCCTGGGCTTTGAGCAAATCGGGCAGGGCGGCATCTTCCACCCGGTTTTCGTTCCAGAAGTAGGCACCGCTGGCATCCACGCTCAAGCGCACGGTTTCAGGCTTTTGATCCTGCTGCAAATTGGTGGCGCGGGGCAGGTCAATGTTTACCGCGTGCTTCATCACCGGGATGGTGATGATGAAAATGATCAGCAAAACCAGCATCACATCCACCAAGGGTGTCATGTTGATCTCGTTCATCACCTCGTCGGGCTCGTCTTGGGTGCCGAAGGCCATAGGTGCTCCTTTATTTTCGTTCTTGAGCGATGCACCGTGGGGAATTTTTCGACGGGCCGCCCCTAGAAAAATTAGTCCCCTCGGGGGGCAGCGTATTACACGAAGTGAAAAGCGTGGGGGCCATACTCAGCTCCCGCGCTTCATGGGCAACACGTTGGCGCTGCCAGCAGTCGTCACGCGTGCACCGGTGACGAAGAACGCATGCAGGTCGTGCGCAAAGCTGCTCAGTTTGATCAAAATCGACTTGTTGCCGCGCACCAAGGCGTTGTAGCCCAGCACCGCCGGGATAGCAACGGCCAGGCCCAGCGCGGTCATGATCAAGGCCTCGCCAATCGGCCCGGCCACTTTGTCGATGGTGGATTGGCCCGACAGGCCAATGCTCAACAGTGCATGGTAAATCCCCCACACCGTGCCAAACAGCCCGACAAATGGCGCAGTGGATCCGACTGATGCCAGGATCGCCAAGCCCGATTGCAGCTTCGCGGTGAACTCGTCCATGCTGTTGCGCAGGCAGCGGGTTACCCAGTCGCTCACGTCCAGGGTGTCATGCAGGTGCGCCTTGGAGTTGCGATGATGGGCGGTGGCTTCGCGGCCTTCAACGGCAACCTGGCGAAAGGGGTTGGTGCCGTCTTGCCCCAGTTTTTCCAGACCCGCCGCAAAGTCTTCGCTGTGCCAAAAGTCAGCGGCGCCGCGCGCGAGCTTTTTGTACTTGATGATGTCGATGGCCTTGATCAGAATCACGATCCATGAGGCCAGTGACATGGTGAGCAGTAACACTGCGACGAA
>JANNFW010000067.1:0-4241 GCA_031380235.1 Rhodoferax sp.
GTCCATCGACGGGCTGGACGTCTCATGCGTATCAGCACTTGCGCGCACGCGGTACACGCCCGTACGGAAGAACTCGTCGAGCACATCGTTCTCATTGGTGGCCACCACCAATTGATGAATCGGCAAACCCATCATGCGCGCGACATGGCCTGCGCAGACGTTGCCAAAGTTGCCAGAAGGAACTGTGAACGAAACCTTCTCGCTGCTGTTTCGAGTTGCTTGAAAGTACCCTGCAAAGTAATAAACCACCTGCGCCATCAGCCGCGCCCAGTTGATGGAATTGACCGTGCCGATCTTGTACTTGCTCTTGAACGCCAAGTCGTTGGAGACGGCTTTGACCATATCCTGGCAATCGTCAAAAACACCTTCGACGGCGATGTTGTGGATATTCTCATCCATCAGACTGAACATCTGCGCCTGCTGGAATGGGCTCATGCGGCCCGCAGGGCTCGTCATGAAAACACGCACGCCTTTTTTTCCGCGCATCGCATACTCCGCCGCACTGCCCGTGTCGCCACTGGTGGCACCCAAAATGTTGAGCTCTGCCCCGCGCCGGGCTAGCTCGTATTCAAACAGGTTGCCGAGCAATTGCATGGCCATGTCTTTGAAAGCGAGCGTGGGTCCATTGGAGAGACCCTCCAGGTACAGGCCATCTTCCAGCTTTCTGAGTGGCACTATTTCGGGTGTTCCGAAAACTTCTTGCGTGTAAGTTCTGCGGCAAATGGCTTTCAAGTCGGCAGCAGGAATGTCGTCGATATAGAGCGACAGAATTTCAAACGCCAGATCGGCGTAGCTCATACTGCGCCATGTCTCCAGCGTCGCCGCGCTGACTTGGGGATAACTTTCCCGCAGGTACAAACCGCCATCAGGCGCCAAGCCTTCAAGCAGGATTTCGCAGAAGCGTTTCCGCTCAGATGCCGCTGGGCTTGCGGCGCGGGTGGAGAGGTAGCGCATTACGCCAACTCCTCCTTGCGAATCCGCACAATCGGTGCCAGCACGGTGGGCAAAGCCTGCATCAGCGCCAGGGCCGCGTCCATGGTGCCTTCACGGGTGTCGTGCGTCAGAATGATGAGATCCGTTTGCGTGGCGCCTTCACCGCCCACTTCATCGGCTTCGCGCTGTAGCACCGCATCAATGCTGATACCCGCCTCGGCCAGAATGCCAGTCACTTTGGCCAGTACACCGGCTTCGTCGGCGACATTCAAGCGCAGGTAGTAGCTGGTGACGATGTCGCCCATGGGCAGAATCGGCGTGTCGCTCATGGCCTGGTCAAACGTGTGCGGCTGGAATGCCAACGCGGGCACGCGCTGGGCCGCGTCCGCGCCGTGCAGGCGGGTGATGTCCACCAAGTCGGCAATCACCGCGCTGGCGGTGGGCTCGGAGCCTGCGCCTTTGCCGTAATACAGCGTGGTGCCCACGGCATCGCCATTGACTACCACGGCATTCATTGCACCCTCTACGTTGGCGATCAAGCGCTTGGCGGGAATCAAACTGGGATGAACGCGCAATTCAATGCCTTCGTTGCCGTTCATCTGCGCGCGCTTGGTGATGCCCAAAAGCTTGATACGGTAGCCTAACTGCTCGGCGTATTTGATGTCTTTGGCCCCCAGCTTGGAGATTCCCTCGACATACGCTTTGTCAAACTGCACCGGGATACCAAAGGCGATGGCCGACATCAACGTGACCTTGTGTGCAGCGTCCACGCCTTCAATGTCGAAAGTCGGGTCGGCTTCCGCGTAGCCCAAGGCCTGCGCTTGCTTAAGCACGGTGGCGAAGTCCAGCCCCTTGTCGCGCATCTCAGACAGGATGAAATTCGTCGTGCCGTTGATGATGCCGGCAATCCACTGAATTCGGTTGGCGGTGAGGCCTTCGCGCAGTGCCTTGATGATGGGGATACCGCCCGCAACAGCCGCTTCAAACGCCACCATCACGCCCTTGGCCTGAGCCGCCGCAAAAATCTCGGTGCCATGCACGGCCAGCAACGCTTTGTTGGCTGTCACCACATGCTTGCCCGCTGCAATCGCCTCCATCACCAACTGCTTGGCGATGCCGTAGCCGCCAATCAGTTCAATGACGATGTCGATCTCGGGGTTGGCAATGATGGCGCGCGCATCGTTAACCACTTTGACCTTGGGGCCGACTGCCGCTTGAGCGCGGGCGACGTCCAGATCGGCCACCATGGTGATCTCAATGCCACGGCCCGCGCGGCGCTGAATTTCAGTTTGATTGCGCTGCAACACGCTAAACACACCGCTTCCAACGGTACCAATGCCCAACAGGCCTACTTGAATCGATTTCATGGGTAATTTTGAATAAAAATGGGCTCTAGCTCTCGAATATCAGGCACGGTTAGCTACTAATTTAATAGTAGCCTGTTTGATATCTGTGCCGTGGGCTTTGCGATAGCCGTCCAGAAACTTGGCAATGCGCCCAATCGCTTCACGCAAGTCATCCTCATGCGGCAAAAATACGATGCGGAAATGATCGGGCGCTTGCCAGTTGAAGCCTGAGCCCTGCACCAGCATGACACGGGTTTCTTTGAGCAACTCGAGGAAGAAGACGCGGTCATCGGCAATCGGATAGACCTTCGGGTCCAGCTTGGGGAACATGTACAGCGCGGCTTGCGGCTTCACGCAGCTCACACCGGGGATGGCGGTGATCAACTCAAACGCCAAATCGCGCTGGCGACGCAGGCGACCGCCCTCGCAGGTCAGGTCGTTGATGCTTTGATAGCCGCCCAACGCGGTTTGAATCGCCCACTGGCCCGGCACGTTCGAGCACAGCTTCATGTTTGAGAGCATGTTCAGGCCCTCAATGTAGTCAGCCGCGTTTTTCTTGTCGCCCGAGACCACCAGCCAGCCCGCGCGGTAGCCGCAGGAGCGGTAGCTTTTGCTCAAGGAATTGAAGGTCAGCGTGAGCACATCGGTGGACATGGATGCCATCGCCGTGTGCTTGATACCGTCGTACAAGACCTTGTCATACACCTCATCGGCCAGGATCACCAAGCCGTGCTCGCGCGCCAGGTCGATGATGCCGTGCAGCAGCTCATTGGTGTACATGACACCCGTCGGGTTATTGGGGTTGATGACGACGATGCCTTTCGTGCGCGGCGTGATTTTGGCGCGGATGTCGGCCAGGTTGGGCATCCAGCCTTTCGCTTCGTCGCACAGGTAATGCACCGGCGTGCCGCCCGAGAGACTGGTCGCCGCCGTCCACAGCGGGTAGTCTGGCATGGGCAGCAGCAGCTCATCGCCATTGTCCAGCAGCGCGTTGGTCGCCATGGTGATCAGCTCACTGGCACCATTGCCCAAGTAAATGTCGTCCAGCGTGACCCCCGCGATGCCTTGTTTTTGCGTCTCGTGCATGACAGCCTTGCGTGCGGCAAAAATGCCTTTGCTGTCTGAATACCCTGCCGAATTGGGCAGGTTGCGGATCATGTCCTGCTGGATTTCCTCAGGCGCGTCAAAACCAAACACCGCCAGGTTGCCCAGGTTGAGCTTGATGATCTTCTGGCCCTCGTCTTCCATTTTCTTCGCCGCATCCATGATGGGGCCGCGAATGTCGTAGAGCACGTTGGCCAGTTTGGCGGATTTCTGAATGGTTTTCACAGGCACTCCTGAGGGTTGCGATAGCCGAAAACCTATAATTTGAACACAGTTGCGCATTGATTTAGTGCACTGCAACAAACCCATCTTCACAGTTCTTCGCCGCGTTCATGAAAATCCAACCCGACAAGTTTGACGTTCAATCCATCAGTGGCTATGGCGCGGACTGGGTCAGCATCGCGGCTGAAAAAATTAGCCGCAGCGTTGTGATTGGATCGCGCGGACAGCGCCTTGATTGGGGCTGCAATGCTTTTGACGATCTGAGTACCCATCACTTTGAGATGCTGGTGGCCCTCGCACCCGAGATCGTGATCTTCGGCAGCGGCAGCCGCATCCGCTTCCCCAAGCCGCAGTGGCTAACCCCGCTTTACGCCAAGCGCATTGGCCTGGAGACGATGGACATGCAGGCCGCCTGCCGCACCTACAACATCCTGGCCGGCGAGGGCCGCGATGTGGTGCTGGCTTTGCTGATTGAAAAACCCGCCACCTGACGCTCGTTCAGCTCGCGTGCGGGTCGGGTTCATGTCTCGTGCATGTCGAGATGAAGAGCGAAAAGTGGCCTGCCCGATTCGAGGTAAAATACGGGGTTGCCGTGATGGCTGATGGTGAGGGGTTCGCTGTCATGCACTCTCCATC
>JANNFW010000069.1:0-12205 GCA_031380235.1 Rhodoferax sp.
TCAATGCTGTACGACACAAATGCAGTGGAATCAACCACTGTTTTGGAACTACTGGTGTAACACGTCAATGTGTACCAACTACCGTTATCGCCGATACGTACCGTTGTTGGAAGCTGTGTTTTAGCGCTGGTAGTACAATAGACATTTGGAGCGCTAGAACCCATGGGGATATAGTTAACGTCAAAGTACGTCGCAACAGTTGTAGCTACGGGAATCGATGTCCCCAAAATATCTAACACTCCCGTATTTGTGACGCTTTTCTTTAAAGCGATAGCGCCTTCAAATGTCGCCGGAACCATCGATTCAGATACCGTTCCAGATCCTATAAATGAAACCGTTTGACCGGATGAGATCCCCGTACCGTTCATGCTAAATCGGTAGGACCTCGTTTCATTTACGAAGTTGGCAACTGCCGTTGACAAAGGAAACGTTGTGGAACCTGGTGTCGCTAGAACCGTCGACTCACCACCCCCCCCGCCTCCACACGCCGCTAAAAATCCCAACATGATCACATTAAATAAGTAGCGACTTTTCGATTTCAATAACCAAACAGTTGTAGTCAAAATCCACTCCCAGGTGTTGCTTTTTAGGTGGTGACAGTTACCCATAGGCGATAAAGTAGACCTTCCATTTTTTATTTTACCACCGGATTTCAATCGTGCATATCACTCGAGAGTTACTTAAAAACGAATATTCGTCGAATTGCAAAGGAAGCAGCATACAGGCCAAGGTCAACACAGATTTTGAGAAGTGTAACATTACTCGGGTATACTATGAGCAACTGGCTGACCAGCGCGCTAGAAATGCTGGCGATTGAGATTGCCAGCAGTACGTAACCAACCAACTCCCTACGAATACTCTTAAACGCATTGCGTTTGAAGACGAAGTATTTATTACCTACAAAGTTGTAGGTTCCCGAAATCGCCCTAGCGAAGAATGTTGCAGTCGTCACATTGCCCTGCACCGCCATCCCCAAGGTAAAAAGTCCTATGTCTATGGCGAATGATGATAGAGACAAAAAGATGTCGCGGAAAAGAACAAAATAAATACGGATCGAATCTATGAATGGTCGGAAGTGTGAACTGCTGTTACCGTCGATATAGATAGTCTCAATGGGGGATTCGACGATGGGACACTTGAGGGCGGCGATTTGAACGAGCACGTTCATTTCATATTCGTACCTATCTCCGGCCAAGTCAATTAGTCCCGGTATTAATTCAACGGGAAATGCTCTAAGACCAGTTTGAGTATCTCCCACGGCAACGCCAAACAACTGCTTAAAAATCCACTGAGTAAGACCATTGCCAAATCGACTACGCAACGGCACCGCTCCTGCAAATTGACGAACACCCAAAACTACAGCTGGTTTTTCTCGGCTCAAGGCTTTTATTGCTATAACTAGTGCGTCACTAACCAAGTGTTGACCATCGGAATCCATAGTCATCGCGACGCGACACTTCTTGGCTAATGTGTACCTAAGTCCAGTCTTGATCGCTTGGCCTTTTCCAAGGTTATAAGCATGGGTAACGACTTCTGCGCCAAGAGCCTTAACCTGATCAAACTTATCGACGTATGAGTCATTGGATCCATCATTGATCACTACAACATTTTTAAAGCCTCGTACGAGAAGCTGGGCAACCAGATCAACCAGAGTATTGCTCGGATTTAAAGCCGAAATAATGACACAACATTCGTCTAGATTGGCGCGACGATCAGTAGTTACTATCGACATGTTTCTAACGCCAAGTTTTCTAAAACGACCTTGTAGAGGGTAAATTCCTTTTGATTTGGAGGAATTAACACGGGGATGAAGGCATCAGGGCATCTTTGGGCAAGGCCCTTGAGTAAGTCAGATGCAGGACCAAATGCAACCATATCTGACTGAATCGCATAGTCTGATCGAAATTCCAATATGTCCTTTTTGAGGCTATCCAAGTTAAAACCAATATTTGTGTAATCGGGAAAACCAACAGGCACACGTCCATACAGTGGACCATATGCGTAATTGCTAGTAGTCCACACCCTAGCGTTACTCGCCAGAAGCTTGTCGATGACATCCTTTGATCCATCTCCAAACTGGATTTTCAACGTAGTTTTAGCTCCGTCGTAAAGGTCAGTTCCGATACGCGCAGCAACCCACTGAATACCAAAAAAAAGTCCGCTGACGTACGCAACTGTTAGTGCAATACTAAAAATCGTAATTAGTGTCGGGTTCTCTGGTATGTTTGCAGGTGTAGTCTTACCTGGCTGCAATTTCACGTTCTTGAAATTCAGTGCGCTCACTAGGATTACGCCTGCCAGGGCCACAACGTGCCCTCCGAGCCTAATGCTATAAGAGCCAAAGACGAACCAGACCAGCATCATAGGAATGAAACCTACGAAAAATACTATTCTTAAAAACTTGTGTTTCCAGGAAAAAATGAATGTGGCGACGAACAACATCAATAGTTCTGGATGTTTGATCAGGTATTTATTTGCTGCGAACACGAGCTGCTGCCCGTACGAACGATTCGCCATTGACGCCGAGATCACCCCTTGATTGTTTATAAATTCAGGGGCAATAAAGAGAGGCCAAACTACAGAGACCGCGACCGCAATTCCAGTCAACACTAGCGTTAATTTTGACCATCCAAGCTGAAGGTAGCCGTATAAAACAAGAATACTCAGGGTCAACATCCAAAGCAAACCAGCTTGCTTTGTCATTGATGCTGCAACGCCACAAGCTAACGCAATTGCCAACTTAGGGATGTTCGTTGGTTCTTGTGTATAAGTGATCAACATCCTAGCTGATAAGGCCAGTGAGGCAATCATGAGCGGGTCTGCAAGTCCTTTGGTGTACGAAGGCGCGTTAGTGGCAATAGCTACGAAAAGGATCAAGGCAGTAATGCTGGCAGATCTCCAAGTGTGTGTCTTCGCACTTCCAACAAGAGCCAACCCAGCAATCAGCGTGGTGATAGCCAGAAAGAATCGTGGAACTGAGTGGATCACGGTGGAACCCATGGCGTGATAAAGCGCCGCGATCCAATACGAAAAGAGCTGCGGGTAAGGAACACCGGTGAATTTGAAATTTGCTTGCTTTCCTTCAAAGTGTTGAATCGCCCAGAGGTTCCATGAATAAATCTCATCATCCTCTGCAAAACTTGAAGTTGCGAGTCTGATTGCACTTATGGAAAACAGTAATATCACCACTGAATTGACAAGTAAGGTCGGATAGGTTTTGCGTTCCAGTGGGTCATCAATCAGACGAAATATGACCACAGCAATGTAGGCCAAGCTAATTGCGAACATGCCCACGAAAAGTACCCGTGGCACTCCAAAAGCAAGAACATGGACTGCCGCGAGAAGGGCCGAGAACACGACGCTCAATAGTAGTCCGACTGCGAGATTTTCTAAACTTGGAATTTTCAAAATTTTTGCGCAGCCATATGTAGTCGCATTTAAGAAATTTTTATGCGGTTCATCGATTGCTGCTTAGTGTAAGTGGTGCCGATGCAGTTTTGAAAAACCATTGCAATCAACTAAGGGCTGTTTGGGTGGCAGCGACTACCCGTCCAAGTTCAGCAGCAGGGTTTGCGGGTGCAGGACATTCGGAATGGCAAGTCTGCTGAAGTAGCCACTCAAGTTCGACACTTCTGAGACGTAAGCAATTGATTTTATTGGAAACGGAACCCAAAACGTGAACCCGAATCGGCGAATGAAACCGGCAATCTCGGTGATGTTTTTGTCCAGCCCCAAGCCGTAGATCAGGGTCGGGCGAAGAATCACCCACTCAATACTGCGGCTTTGCGCCCACTGGGCGATTTGCGCCTCGGCGCGAGCCAGTTTCTGCGCCACCGCCTGTTCTTGCGGGTCGTTCGAGCCCTGCTTGGTGAACAAGCTGGTTGAAGACAGAACCACAATCCGCTGCGCGCCGTGCGCCTCGAGCAGCGCAAAGCACTCGGGCAGCGCCCAGATCGGGGCCAGGCTGATCCACTGGCGAATCGTCTGGCTGGGCGTGTTGGTCGCACCATTGGTGCCGAGCTGGTGCCAATCCACGCCTTGCTCGCCAGACCGAGGAGGTCTGCGCGAGAAAGCCATCACACGCGTGCCGGTTGCTGTCAATTCGGGCAATAGGCAACCGCCGACCATGCTGGTGGCACCGAGAACGCCGATGCGGTCTTGCGTCATGAGGGGGAGGTGGGTATTGTTGCTATAAACAATATAGCTTTTTATGCATATTGTACGAGAGCTAGAGGCCCATTTTGTTAATAAAATGCATGATTTTCAGGGGAAAACGGAATAAATTAACCTGTGAGTTAATAAATATAAAAATCGGTGTTATTTCGCTTCACTTCGCCGCCAGCGCCCGCTCCTGCGCCATCTGCTCCTCAAACTGCTCGCGCCCCTGCTTGACGGTGGCGATCAGCTTGGTGCGGTCTTTGTAGTGGGGGTGCATGGTTTCAAACAGGGCTAAGTTGTGTGTTCGGAACTTGGCGATGCTGGCCTCGATTTGCTCGGGTTGATGGCCCAGCGCTTCCATCGCGCTGGCGCCGCTGCGCAAGCTGGACTCGAACATCTCGCGCTGCACACGCATCACACCACGGTCGCGCAGCTCGTGCCAATGCGTCACGTCGCGGGCGCGGGCGACGATTTGCAGCTTGGGGAAGTGCTCCAGGCCCAAGTCGGCGATTTTCAGGCACTGCTCTTTGTCATCGACGGCAATCACTAAAATTTTGGCGCTGGCGGCCCCGGCGGTGCGCAGCAAATCGAGCCGCGTGGCATCGCCATAGAACACGCGGTAGCCGAAGTTGCGGGCGGCTTCGATCATCTCGGCATCGTGGTCCAGCACGGTGCATTTGTAGCCCTGGGCGATCAGCAATCGGCCAATGATTTGGCCATAGCGGCCAAACCCGGCGATGACGATGGGGGCCTCTTGCTGTTCGGAGATTTCGTCGGGTTTTTCCACGCCGCAGTTGGCATAGCGGGGCAGCAACAGTTTGTCAATCGCCACCAGGATGAGCGGGCTCAGTAGCATCGACACGGCGACGGCACCGATCAGGAGCGACGACGTTTCAGGCGGAATCACCTTGGCACCGGTAGCGGCTTGAAACACCACAAACGCGAACTCGCCGCCTTGCGCCAGCAGCAGGGTGAAGACCGGGCGGTCTTGGTACGGCAGGCCCATCAGTTTGGCCAGGGTGTAGATCACCGCGCCTTTGATCGCCATGAAGCCCAGCACCGTGATCGCCATCAAACCGGGTGAGTTCAAGATCACACCCACGTCAATGCTCATGCCCACGGCAATGAAAAACAGACCCAACAGCAGGCCTTTGAACGGCTCGATATCCGTCTCCAGCTCGCGTCGGTACTCGCTCTCGGCCAGCAGCACGCCCGCGAGGAACGCACCCAGCGCCATCGACAGGCCAACAAACTGCATCAGCGCGGCAATGCCCACCACCAAGAGCAGGGAAGCGGCGGTAAAAATCTCGGGCGTGTTCGATCTTGCAATCCAGCGGAACAGCGGCCGCAACAGCAGCCGGCCACCAATCACGATGCCTGCGATCACGCCGATGATTTTTGCAGCCTCGACCCAGCGGCTGGCGGCACCTGCGGCTTCGTTCAGGTCTGACGCGGCTCCCATCTGTGCTCCCAGCAAGGGCACCAGCGCCAAAATCGGAATCGCCGCCACGTCCTGAAACAGCAAAATCGAAAACCCCGCCTGCCCGCTGCTGGTGGGCAGCATGTTGCGGTCGGCCATGACCTGTAGCGCGATGGCCGTGCTGGACAAAGCCAGGCCCAAGGCTGCGACCAACGCAATCTGCCAGCCGCCAAAAGCGGTCGGTGCCCAATGCCCGAGGGCGTAAAAACCCAAAAACAGCACGGCAGCGCATGCCAGCACCTGTGCGCTGCCCCAGCCGAAAATCGGGCGGCGCAGGCTCCACAGGCGCCTGGGCTCCAGCTCCAGCCCCACCAAAAACAGCATCAGCACCACGCCAAACTCGGCAAAATGCAAAATGTCCTGGACATTGGTGACCAGGCCCAAACCCCACGGGCCAATCGCCAGACCCGCGACCAGGTAGCCGATGATGGAACCTAATCCGAGGGCTTTGGAGAGCGGCACGGCAATGACGGCGGCGCTCAAATAAATGAAGCTGTTAATTAACCAGGCAGGTGCGTGTTCCATGGCGATAACATAGCGCAAAACGGGGCGTTTCGAATAATTTCAAGGAATCTTCCATGCCAGTCGTCGTCATTGCAAATCCAAAAGGCGGTGTGGGCAAGTCCACATTGGCCACCAATGTTGCGGGTTACTTCGCGTCCAAGGGCCACGCGGTGATGCTGGGCGACGCGGATCGTCAGCAGTCGTCCAAGCTGTGGCTCGGGCTGCGGCCACCTCAGATGCGGCCCATTTCCACCTGGGAGATGAGCGCGGACCTGATCGTCAGGCCCCCGCGCGGCACCACCCATGTGGTGCTGGACACGCCCGGCGGCCTGCATGGCTGGCGCTTCAACGATGTGATGAAAATGGCCGACAAAGTCATCGTGCCGCTGCAGCCCAGCGTGTTCGACATCTTTGCCACCCGCGCGTTTTTAGATCAACTGATGGCCAGCAAGCATGCCGACAAAATGCAAATTGGCCTGGTCGGCATGCGGGTCGATTCGCGCACCATCGCGAGTGACCATCTGCATGAGTTTGTGGAAACCCTCAAGCTGCCTGTACTTTCCTATTTGCGAGACACGCAAAACTACGTGCATCTTGCCGCGCGCGGTCTGACGCTGTTTGACGTGGCCCCTGGCCGCGTCGAGAAAGACTTGGCGCAGTGGGACGGCATCTGCAAATGGCTGGACAACTAGACAAACAACTCTTTAAACAACACTGATAGCCCATGAAAACATTTCAAACCCTGGCAGAACTCGCAACCCACGTCGGCCAAGAGGTGGGCACCAGCGACTGGATCACCGTAACGCAGCAGCAGATCAACCTGTTTGCGCAAGCGACGGGTGACCACCAATGGATTCACGTGGATGTGGAGCGCGCCAAAGCCGGGCCATTCGGCGCACCGATTGCGCATGGCTTTCTGACTCTGTCGCTGCTGCCGACGTTTTTTGCATCGGCCTTTGAGATCGTCGAAAAGGGCATGGGCGTGAACTACGGCCTGAACAAGGTTCGCTTCACGTCGCCCGTACCGGTGGGCAGCCGCCTGCGCGCCCGCATGAAGCTGCTCAAGGCCGAGGGCATCGACAACAACGGCATGCAAATGACGTGGGAAGTTGCGGTGGAGCGCGAGGGCACGGCCAAGCCGGTGTGCATTGCAGAGTCAATTGGGCGGCAGTATCCGAAGGCGCTGGCTTGAACTATGCTATTAAATGTATAACACGTCATGCATGTGATCCGAGAGCTAGAGTGCTAAAACACTCATAAAATGTCAAAAAAAAGCTTTTTTGGGAGATTTTTGCTCTAACTCGCCCTTTTTTGACTACATTTGTAGTAAATTGACAGTCAAATGCGGATCGGTTCAACATGTTGTTGCAGGCAGCCGTACTGGGCGCAGGATACAAGTCCACGCCTGTGATTGAGTACACTTGTGAGACGCTGAGGATTCGCAAATCAGCCAACTCGCTTGGGCTCAATGTTGAGTCCGCGCGAACGTTCAACACCATGATTTTCCAAGCTCTGATTGCCTTCGCCCTGGCGTTTGGCACCCTCCTGCCGCTTCAAGCTCAGACCGCTTCCGGTGGCGCGACTGCGCCGGGTGATACAGGCGCGCCGCAGCCACCGGCAGTCGCCACCGGCAGCGATGCAGCCAAAGACCTTCCCAGCGATGCCGCTTTGCTGCGCGAGCATCTGGCAGAGGGTGAGCGGGCCCCACCCGGCCAGGGCAACCCGTTGCAATCATTGCAGAGGCCCCGCACAGGTCCTGAGGCCAATAGTTCACAATTCAACAGCGCGCCACGCCCCGCGCAAGGTGCGCGCGAGGAGGGCAGCGTTGCCAATGCGGTGAAAGACTTTGTCAAACCGCTGCATCAGGAGATCAGCAACTCCAGCGTGGTGCAGGTCGTGCGCGAGATCGATGCTGCGGTGAGCGGAACAAGCCAGGCTGACAGGGCGCAAGAGCAGCCCGGCTACGCCCCGCGCGGTACCCAAGCAGCCGGTACAGCGCCGGGCACAGCGCCCGGTAGTCGCGGGGTAGATCCGCAAGCGGTTGCCTTGATGTGGCAAGAGTTTCTGGAGGAGGTCGTGCCCTGGGCGCTGGCCGGCGCGGTCGTGGCCATGCTGGGGTACGGTGGCTTTTTTTGGTTGAAGGTGATCAAGTTTAAAAACGCGAAGCAGGGCAACAAGCGCCGCGAGGCCCGAAAGAGCGTTCGTCGCTTGAGCCGCACGTTCAGCCGCACGTTCAGCACCTCGTCACCCAGCGCAGCCGGCATTGAAAGCGCTCAGGATGAAATTGCTTCGCCTGAGCCGGTCGCTAGGTCTCGCAGATCGTCCTTGGGGGGTTCAGACCGATCTTCCAGACGGGGGTCAAGCAGTGAGCCGGGCCGGGCTTCAAGCAAGGGTTCAAACCCATCCCCGAGCCGATCATCAGACCGATCCTCAGATCACTCCTTAAACCACTCTTCCAACCGCAGCGCAAACCACAAGCCGGGCGGCGCCATCCGCTGAATGGCTACCTTGCCGCTCCCCTGCGAACTCGCGGTCGTGATCCCCACCTTCAACGAGCTGGGCAACATCGAGCCGCTGCTGGCCCTGCTGGAGAAGGCGCTGGCGGGTGTCACGTGGGAGGCGATTTTTGTCGATGACGACTCGCCTGACGGCACCGCGCAGTTTCTGCTGGCGCTGTCCACCCGCAACCCGCGCGTGCGCTGCCTGCGCCGCGTCGGGCGGCGCGGACTCTCCAGCGCCTGCGTGGAGGGCATGCTGTCCAGTGGGGCCGACTGCCTGGCGGTGATCGATGCCGATTTGCAGCACGACGAAACCTTGTTGCCCAAAATGCTGCACGCGCTGCAACACGAGCCGTTTGACCTGGTGGTGGGCACTCGCTATATGGAGGGAGGCAGTGTGTCGGGCTGGGACAGCTCGCGCCAGAAAATCAGCAGCTTGGCCACCACGTTAAGCCAGCGCATGCTGGGCATTGAGCTCAAGGATCCGATGAGCGGGTTTTTCATGATCCGTCGCAGCGCGTTTGAAGGCGCGGTATATGGGCTGTCCAGCATCGGCTTCAAGATTTTGGTGGATTTGGTCGCGTCCTCCAAAACACCGCTGCGTGTGAAGGAGCTGCCCTACCAGTTTCGCAACCGCTTGGCAGGTGAGAGCAAGCTGGACAACCGCGTAGCGTGGGACTATTTGATGCTGCTGGCCGATAAAACCATTGGGCGCTTTGTGCCCACGCGGCTGGTGTCATTCGCAGCGATTGGTGGCTTTGGCGTGCTGGTGCATTTGCTGGTGCTCAAGCTGGCGTTGAGCTTGATAGGCGCAGATTTTGTGGCTGGGCAGACCATCGCCGTCACGGTGGCGATGGTGGGCAATTTCTTCTTGAACAACGCACTGACTTACCGCGACCAGCAGCTCAAAGGCTGGGGAATCTTAAGCGGCTTGATCAAGTTCATGCTGGCCTGCTCTGTCGGCGCGTTCGCCAACGTGGGCGTGGCTTCTTACATCCACAGCGGCTACGGGCACTGGGCGCTGTCGGCACTGGCGGGCATCGTGGTGGGCACGGTGTGGAACTATGGCGCAACCGCGTGGCTGGTGTGGATCAAGCCCAAGCGCAAATGATCGTTGTGCCGTGGCCTTGATTCGTCTGGTGATTCGCCTGGTGCTGGGAGACCGCTGGTCGCTCGGGCTGCTGTCTATCAGCCTACTGGCCCATGCGGTGCTGGCATCGTCCTTCCATCTGTCGCCTGACGAGACGCAATACGCGCTGTATTCCGTCAACCTCGGTTGGAGCTATTTTGACCACCCGCCGCTGGTCGGCTGGGTGCAATGGCCGTGGGCACAACTGGGCGGGCATGATGTGCTGATGCGCATCGTGCCGATGCTGTCGTGGGCACTGGCGGCAGTGGGTTTGATGGCGCTAACGGCTGAGGTTGCACCCTCACAAAAAAAGCTGGCAGCCCGCGCCGCCTTGCTGCTGTGGAGCCTAAGCCCCATCCCGCACCTGCTGGGTTTGGCACTGGTGCCCGACACGCTGCTGCTGCCCATCACCTGCGCGGTGATGGTCGTCACCTGGCGGCTGTGTGGCGTGCAGCAGGCGCGAAGCTGGCCTTTGTGGCTGGCGTTAGGTGCGCTGCTGGGTTTGGCTGGGCTGACCAAATACACGGCGGTGTTGATCGCGGTTGGTGTCGTTTTGGCGCTTTTGTTCGCACATGGCCCACGGCTGTTGACCTGGCCTCAGCCCTGGGCAGCCGCGGTGGTGGCAGGCGCGTTGATCAGCCCGGTCATCCTGTGGAATGCGACGCACGACTGGATCTCTTTCGCCTATCAATTTGGGCATGCCAAGGGCAATGCCGACTGGCGACCGAGTCGGGTCGCGGCATTCTTGATTGTGCAATTGCTGGGCTATGGCCTGTTGCTGGTTGTAGGTTCGTGGAGCGCGTGGCGACTATCTCGACATCGTGGCGATGCCGTGACGGATGAACGTCAGCCGATGTCTATCTCGTTGTTCTGCGCCTGCTTCGGCCTGCCGACGTTGCTGCTGCTCAGCTACCTGTCGGGTCGCGGCTCCACCCTGCCGCATTGGTCAGTCGCTGCGTGGGCGGCGTTGGTTCCTGTGGCGGCGTTGGGCTGTGTGTCGCTTTGGCAAACGCGCCGCAAGACTTTGCTGGCCCTGGGTATCTTTCAAACGCTGTCGTGCGGGATCGTGGCCGGGTTGATGCTCAGCGGCGGCATCGCATCTGAGACCGGTGCGCAAGCCGTCAGTGCGCCAGGCCAAAAAGTACCTGGCGCGCAGTTCAACCCGATGGCTGATCTGTATGGCTGGGATGCGGCTGCGCAACGCGCCCGCGCGTTGGCTCAAACCAAGACTGAAGGTTCGAAAACCCCCACACTGGCCGTTTTCAACTGGACGCTGGCCAGCCGCATCGCCTGGTACGCGGGGCCGTTGCCCGTGAAGGTGGTACAGCGCCATCTGGATCAATTTGGGCTGTGGTGGGGCGTGCTTCAGCGCGGCGAAAACGTACTACTGGTGGACTGGTCGCAAATGAGCTTTGTGCCACCCGTGGGGATCGACCAGTTCGAGCGCTGCGAGCTGCTTGATCAACAGCCGGTGATGCGATGGGGTCGCCAGATCGCGCACTTCAACTTCATGCTGTGCCGCAATTGGAAAGGGCCCAATGGCTTGCCGCTGGATGCGGCGCGATAGCCCCATGCTAAGCCCTGCAAGCCCGACTAGCCCTGCCAGCGATGTTCCTGAACGCTGGTCAAGCCGTCGTTGGTGGGCCTGGGTCGTCTTACCGCTCGCAGCGTTGGCGCTGGCCTTGGCAGTACAAACGCAGTCGGAGTCATCCGCCGCGGCATTGATCCATCGGGCGCTGTTCTCCTGGATCAACCACGCGGCCAGCCAATGGCCCGCAAGGGCATGGTCGGCCTTGACTGCGCTGGGCGATGCCAGTGTGCTGTTTGCACTGCTGTCTGCGCTGTTGTTGTTTCGGCCCCAGGCCTTGGCTGCGGTGCTGGCCGCCGTGCCGCTGGGCGGCCTGTTTTCAGTCCTGCTCAAGCGCTTGTTTGACGCACCGCGCCCCGCCGCCGTGCTGGAGGGCGCGCAGTTTCACCTGATCGGCCCTGTGCTGAGCCATCACAGCTTTCCGTCGGGCCATACGATCAGCGCGTTTGCTGCGGCGGTGGCGGTGCTGGCGGTTTTGCAGCCGTCCGCCAGAACCTCTGGGCCGTCTGCAACGCGATTTGCAGGCTTGTTTATTGTGGCAATCGGCCTGGCGACGGCGGTGGGCATCTCACGTGTGGCGGTGGGCGCGCATTGGCCCATCGATGTGCTGGCCGCTGCGGCCCCGCTCAAGCCTGCCAGCCAACCACAGGCCGCACCGGCCAGCACATCGACAGGCCAATGCGCGCCCACTGCCACGCGTGAGATGCCCACGGCCGTCGCCAGGCCGATCGCCACGATAAACAACCCTGCAAATCGCGTTGTAGACGGCCCAGAGGTTCTGGCGGACGGCTGCAAAACCGCCAGCACCGCCACCGCCGCAGCAAACGCGCTGATCGTATGGCCCGACG